>JALQYS010000079.1 GCA_023254015.1 Paracoccaceae bacterium | reverse complement strand
ATCAGGTTCTCCAGCCGGATGCCGAACGCGCCTTCCCGGTAATAGCCCGGCTCGTTGGACAGGATCATCCCCGTTTCGAAGGGCACCTCGTTGATGCGCGATAGACGCTGCGGGCCCTCGTGGACCGAGAGGAAAGCGCCGACGCCATGGCCGGTGCCATGGTCGAAATCCTGTCCCGCCAGCCACAGGTTATAGCGCGCGATCGGGTCCAGGTCGCGGCCCGCCAGCCCGCGCGGCCAGCGCAGGCGCGAGATCGCGATCAGGCCCTGCAGCACGCGGGTGTAACATTCCCGCGCCTCCGCCCCCGGATCGCCCACGGCAACGGTGCGGGTGATGTCGGTGGTGCCATCCAGATATTGCGCCCCGCTGTCCACCAGAAGCAGCGAATTCGCATCCACGACCCGGTTTGACTCTTCGGTCACCCGATAATGCATGATGGCGCCATTCGGCCCCGCGCCACTGATCGTGTCAAAGCTGATGTCATGCAGCGCATTCGTGGCCCGGCGAAACCCCTCCAGCGCGGTGACGACATCGATCTCGGTCAGGCCGCCCTGCGGCAAACGGCTGTCCAGCCAGCACAGGAATTCCACCATCGCCGCGCCATCGCGCAGATGCGCTTCGCGCATGCCCGCCAGCTCGCCCGCGTTCTTGCAGGCCTTGGGCAGACGGCAAGGGTCATCGCCCCAGGCCACGGCAATCCCGGCCTCTTCCAGCTCCATCGAAACCGCCAGGGGCGCCGTGCCCTTGTCCACCCGCACCGGCCCCTGCAGCGTGTGCAGCGCAGGGACAAAGGCCGAAACCGGACGCAGGGTGACATGCTCGCCCAGATGGGCGCGGGTGGCCGCATCGAACTTGGCGCCCTCGGCAAAAAGCGTCACGCGGGCGTCGTCATGCAGGATGGCAAAACCATGCAGGATCGGATTGCGCGGCACATCGGCGCCGCGAATGTTCAAAAGCCAGCACAGGCTGTCGGGCAAGGTCAAAACCGCCGCCGTCTCCCCGGCCTTGCGCAACCCTTCGGCCAGCCGCGCGCGCTTGGCCGCGCTTGGCTCGCCCGCCAGCGCCTCGGGATGGGCAAAGGCCAAGCCCATTGGTGGCTCGGGCTGATCGGCCCAGATCCGGTCAACCATGTTCTCCACCGCGCGCAACGTCAGACCGCTGCCCGCAAGCCCCGCCTCCAGCCGCTCGATCTCATCGGCGCCGTGCAGCCAGGGGTCAAAGCCGATCACCCCCTCGGCCAGCTGCCCCTTCATCCAGTCGGCCGGCTTCACCTCGGGCCAGGGCACGGGGGTGAAATGCGCCAGATCGACCTGACCCTTCACCTGCGTCCGATAGCGCCCGTCGATGAACACGCCCGCCACCTCGGGCAACACGATGGCAAATCCCGCCGATCCGGTAAAACCGGTCAGCCACTGCAACCGCTCATCCCGCGCCGCGACATATTCGCCCTGATGCACATCGGCCCGCGGCACCAGAAACCCCGCCAGGCCCTCGGCGGCAAGAACCATGCGCAGCGCGGCCAGACGGGCGGGCCCCTGAGCGGGATTGGCATGGGAGTCAAACGTCTGGAACATCAGGTTCATCCTCTGTGCTCAAATATCCTCAGGGGGTGAATTGGCGGAAGCCAAGAGGGGGCAGAATGCCCCCTCAGCCCGCCTTCCGCAGCCCCAGCGCCCGGGCGCGTTTCTTCGGATCAACCTCGAACAGGCTGGCCAGCTGCTCGGTCATCGCGCCGGCCAGTTGTTCGACATCGGTGATCGTTACCGCGCGTTGGTAATAGCGGGTCACGTCATGGCCGATGCCGATGGCGATCAGCTCCACCGCCCGGCGCTTTTCCACCATGGCGATCACGTCGCGCAGGTGCTTTTCCAGGAAGGATGCGGCGTTGACCGACAAAGTGCTGTCATCCACCGGCGCGCCGTCGGAAATCACCATCAGGATCTTGCGGGCCTCGGGCCGCGCCATCGCCCGGCGGTGCGCCCATTCCAGCGCCTCGCCGTCGATGTTTTCCTTCAAGAGCCCCTCTTTCATCATCAGGCCGAGGTTGGGCCGCACGCGCCGCCAGGGGGCATCCGCAGATTTGTAGATGATGTGGCGCAGGTCGTTCAGTCGGCCCGGCGCCTGCGGGCGGCCCTGCGCCAGCCAGCGTTCGCGGCTTTGGCCGCCTTTCCACGCCCGGGTGGTAAAGCCCAGGATTTCCACCTTGACGCTGCACCGCTCCAGCGTGCGCGCAAGCACATCGGCGCAGATCGCAGCGATCGAAATCGGGCGGCCCCGCATCGACCCAGAATTGTCGATCAGAAGCGTGACCACGGTATCGCGGAACTCGGTGTCCTTTTCCTGCTTGAACGACAGGGGCGTCGTGGGGTTGGCCACCACCCGCGCCAGACGTCCCGCGTCCAGCGTGCCTTCCTCAAGGTCAAACAGCCATGATCGGTTCTGCTGTGCCTGCAGGCGGCGCTGCAGCTTGTTGGCAAGCCGGCTGACCGCGCCTTTCAGCGGCTCCAGCTGCTGGTCCAGATAGGCGCGCAGGCGCTCCAGCTCGGCCGGTTCGGCCAGATCCTCGGCGCGAATTTCCTCATCAAAATCAGTGGTATAGACGGTATAGTTCGGGTCGGCGTCGGAATAGGGCGCAGGCGGCGGCGGATCAAGCGGCGCCTCGCCCTCGGGCAGCTCCGTCTCGTCGCCCTGTTCCATGTCGGCGCTGTCCTCCATGGTGACCTGCGCCTGCGACTGGTCTTCCTGCTCCTCCTGAGAGCGTTCGGGGCTGGCCTCG
>JALQYS010000058.1 GCA_023254015.1 Paracoccaceae bacterium | reverse complement strand
GATCGAACTTTCCGCCATGCCATTCCAGCATCTTGGCGTGCTCTTCGTGTTTTGGGTCAGCCATGGCTTCGAGGAAGTCAGCGTAACCGGGGAAGCCACCGACGTCCTCTGGGGGACAGGCACCGACCGCTCTGACAAGGCGCGGGTATTCAGCCCCTGTAATGGCATCATCGATCTTCTCGACCTTGATCACATGGTGCCAGTTGTCGCCAAAGTCGTAGATGTAATGGATGGTCTTTGTGCCCACGTCCTCGATTACATCCATCAGGCTGGTTTTGCTGGCTGGCAGCGGACCATCGTCGTCGTATTCGGGACGTGGCACGCCCCAGCCGACACCACCGGCCCTGAACTCATACAGGTGCGTGTCGGTCCATCCCATGGCGGCCTGGATCACGTCGTGCAGGCGGTTCAGCTTGATCTTCAAAGGCACATCGAAGCGTCGGAGCACCTCAGGCTCGACATCGGACAATGTGACCTTGAGGCGCGCGACCAGTGTCATGCAGCAATCCTCTTCAATTCGGTTGCGGCTTTCCAATTCCATGGGAGCAATTCATGCACCCGTGACATGGGCATGTCCGGCAGACGTGCGAGCACATCGGCCATCCATGCCTGGGGATCGATGTCGTTCATCTTTGCCGAGACGATGAGGGTATACATGAAGGCCGCCCTGTCACCGCCACGTTCAGATCCTGCAAAAAGCCATGACTTTCTCCCTAAGGCGATGCCGCGCAGGGCCCGTTCGGCGGCATTGTTCGTCAGGCAGAGGCGGCCATCCTCGAGGAAGGTGGTGAAGGCTTCCCAGCGACCTTTTTCGTCGAGCATGTAATTGATCGCCTTGGCGACAGGGTTGTGCTTGGACATCCGCGCCCGCTCGGCCCGCATCCAGTCATGCAGATCATGGACCAAAGGTGCGACCCGCTGCTGGCGGACCTCGTGACGCGCTGCGGCAGACAGGCCGTTGATCTCGCGCTCGACATCAAAGATTGCGTCGATCCGCGTTACAGCATCCAGCGCGATGGGCGAGATCTCCTCCGCCACCGATCTGCCTTTACGGGCGATAGCCTTGATGTCGGCCAGTTCAAAAAACTTGCGCCTCGCATGGCTCCAACACAGCGCAGAACGCACCGGACCTGGGCTGCGATCTGCCAAATACAAATCGTTGTAGCCACCATAGACGTCCGACTGCAGCACACCATGCCATCCGGCCAGATGTCGGGTCGGGTGTTCTTTCCGGCGATCCGGTGAGAAGTGGAAGAGCGCGGCAGGTGGCACGCCCCCATCCCAAGGCCTGTCATCGCGCACATAGGTCCAAAGCCGCGCAGTCGTGGTGCCGCCGCGCGCCAGAAGCGGCACGGTGGTATCGTCGCCATGCAAGCGCACACCGTCCAGCACATGGCGCTTGATCAATCCATGGATGGGGGCCAGTGCCACACAGATATGACCGATCAGATCGGCCAAGGTGGACAGGCTCAGATCAATCCCCTCTCGCGCAATCCGTTCGGATTGGCGATTGAGCGGTTGGTGCTGACCGTATTTGTCAAAGGCGATCATCGCCATCAGGTGCGGCCCTGCCCAACCGCGCGGAATGGCATGGAATGGGGCGGGTGGCTGGCTGATTTTCTCACAAGCGCGGCAGGTGAACTTTTCGCGGACGGTCTGGATCACCTTCCACTGGCGGGGGATCACTTCCAGCGTCTCGGTAACATCCTCGCCCATCTTCACGATGCGATCTGAACCACAACAGGAGCAGTTGACAGGGGCCTCGACCACAACGCGCTCTCGCGGGAGGTGGTCTGGAAAGGGTTTGCGCACCGGCTTGCGCCGCGTGAAGGCGCGCACCGTGCTGGTCGTGTCCGCAGCCGCGACCTGCTCAGCCACCAGCGCATCCTCCGCGGCGGCAGCCTCCAACTCCTCAAGCTGCAATTCCAGTTGGTCGATCAGCCGTGCGCGGCGTTCGGAAGAGACGCCGTATTTGTCGCGCCGCAGCTTGGCGATCTCAAGCTTCAATTCCTGGATCATCGCGTCCGTGCAGGAGGCCAAGGCACGGGCCTGCACCACTTCGGCTTCCGCTGCCCGTGCGCGCGCCGTTTCCGCAGCAAGGGCGGCACGCAATCTGGCGATTTCGGAGGCGGCGTCTGACATGGCAAATCCATACCATAGACACCACAATGAGCCAATAAAATCAGGGCTTTTCTTGCAAATTATCCAGCCGTTTGAGGCCTTTGCGTCCAGCGTGGATTGCGCCAGTCAATGCCTTCGAGAAGATAGCCGAGCTGCGCTGCGGATATCGCCACAGCCGTCCCGCCCTGGCTCACCGGCCAAATGAACTTCCCCGCCTCGAGCCGCTTTAGATACAGCGACATGCCGACACCATCATGCCAAAGCAACTTCACAAGATCGCCTTTGCGCCCCCGGAAGCAGAAGATTTCCCCCGCATGTGGGTCGCGCCCAATGCCCTGCTGGACCGCCAGCGCCAAGGTGTTCATCCCACACCGCATGTCCGTCACGCCACCCGCGATCCACACCTTCGTCCCTGCAGGAAACGCGATCATGACGGATCCAACGCCTGAACGAGGCGCGCCAGCACGACCGGATCGATCATCGCCGCAATCGAAAGACGCCTGCCATTCATAAGCGTGATCTCGGCACGGTCGCACGAAGCCGGCACAGCTGCCGGTTCGACTGCAGCCGGCACAGCCGGGGTTTCAGGAGGCGCGAGCGTCACCGGTGTGAACTGAAGCGGCGCTGAACCACCCAATAACTCTCCCTTGCGATATTGACGCCGCCAGCGAACCAGCAATGTGCGGCCAATGTCATGGCGACGCGCTGTCTCGGCAATGCTCCCGCGCGGGCCAAAACTTTCCTCAACTATGCCAACCTTCTGCGCATCCGTCCAACGCCGACGGCGGCCGGTATCGGTGACAGATAGGATTTCTACGTCGGGTCTGTATCTATGGTCGGACATAACGTCGGATCTAAACAGAAAGTCTCAGACCAATAAGACGGCCAACCGCGAAGGGTTGCGGTGGAAGTATCAGTAATCTGGTTCATGGCGTGATCTCCCTGGCGGTTGCAGCCGCCGGTTGGGTGGGTGGATGTTCACCCGGAGATTACGCCGCCTTCAAATTTCCACCAACTTCGCGACACGCCCCTGATGATCCCAAGCACAAGAAGGCAAAGTGTTTCGAGACGGGTCTTGCCCAGGTGCACATGTGGGCTTAGCGTCTTCTGCAGATCGGCGAGAGAATAGCTGGTCATGGAAGAAGTCCTTGCAGGGAAAGACTCCATGCTCAGAATCCATCTCGCCGGTCGCTGCCACCCCAAAAATCAGAAAATCACGCTGTGTCGTGTAGTGTGCCGAACGCGGTAGCTCCAGGCCCCCTCGATCAGGGCGCGCCGGGCAAGTCCGCTGCCCGCCTTGGTGATCCCTCCCCGCCTGACAGTTGCGCCGCTGGAATACTCCGATGGCGTCAAGCCAAGGTATGCGGTGGAGATCGACGGGGTGACCCTTCCGGGGGCCTTCCATCATATCCGGGACGCGCGTGCGGCGGGGGAGCGGGCCTTTGCCGCCAGCCGGGATGGTGTCACGCCATGACGATCCGGCTCACTACGTACCCGCCCGACCGGCCGCATGAGGTGATCGAAGTGGTCGCTGCCGTCGGGGTGTCCACCAAGAGCTTTCTCAGCGCACCGGATCTCGGGGTGGCGATGGGCCGCCTGCCGGGACGGTTTGCGTCTGCGAGCCCGGGAGCTCGGGGCCGACATGGTGGTTGGGTGCCAGTTCCAGGTCAATTTCGGGCCGTCGTCCGCGAACGTCACCGGCTTCGGAACCGCGATCCGGACCAGCTGACCGTGTCAGGCTCTGAGCGGATCATCCAAGATGTCGGGCCGGATCCATCCGGCCATGCAGGACGCGCAGAACGAGGATGCCCGACTGCGTGGGGTGGTAACCGAACGGGACTGTCCTGCATATCTCCATACGGGCCCGCGGCGCATGACAAGCCGCATCTTCGAGGCCGGACACACGACCGCACCTGATCACATGCCCAAACGAACACAAGATTCCGCTTGCATCCAGGGGGGCGTCCACACACGTCCGGTCTGACCGCTATCCGCTCCAGCGCCAGGGCATCAGGTCATCGACCTTGGTGATCTTGTAATCAGGGATACTGGCCAGGGTGTCGGCGAGCCAGGCGTGCGGATCGACGGTGTTCAGTTTGGCTGTTTCGATCACGGTATTTGCGATTGCGGCGGCCTTGCCGCCTGCCTCGGAGCCCACGAAGAGGTAGTTTTTCCGCCCGAGGGGCATCGCCCGTTCATTCTGCCCATGTCGGGCAGTTTGTCGTGGTCCATTACCGCTGGTATGCGCTTTTCGGCCGGCGTCTGCGGGTTGAGCGCATCGACAGGCGCAGGCCTGGGCAATTCCACCATGTCGAGGTCCTGCCAGGCATCTTCACGGTGGTGCCTGCGCATTGCCTCGCCTGAAATGTTGCCGAAGATAGCGCCGTTGCCTCACTATGTGTTTGATCCCGGATTTTGATGGTGCGATCTTTTCCTTGGAATGGAAGGAGGCACTATGGTCCAGGTTCTACACGGCAGCGCCACCACGACAGAGGCAATCCGTTGAGCAATACAGAATAGTGAAGAGAGCCTGAGGGCGCTGTCGGCGCGCTACGGGATCAACCAGAAGACCGTGGCGAAGTGGAAGAAGCGGACCTCGGTGGCCGATCTTCCGACCGGGCCGAAGGATGCTAAATCGACGGTTCTGAGTCTCGAGGAGGAGGCGATGATCGTCGCTTTCCGGCACACGCTCCTGCCGCTGGACGATTGCCTCTACGCGCTCCAGCCGACCATCCCGCATCTGACACGGTCATCGCTGCACCGCTGTCTTCAGCGTCACGACATCAGCCGCCTGCCAGACGTCGAGGGCGACAAGCCCGCGAAGCGGAAGTTCAAGAGCTACCCGATCGGGTATTTCCACATCGACATCGCCGAGGTGCAAACCGCTGAAGGCAAGCTGTATCTCTTCGTCGCCATCGACCGGACCTCGAAGTTCGCCTATGTCGAGTTGCCCCCCAAGGCCGGGAAGATGGCCGCCGCTGCCTTCCTGCGCAACCTGATCGCCGCCGTCCCCTACAGGCTCAACATTGTTCTGACCGACAACGTCCTAGCTCGGGAACAAAACGCGGTTTAGGGCGTCAGATCACGGGGCATCCGAGCGACCGGATACCTGTTGAACAGTTGCCCAGGCGGGCTCCGCCGTCAAGAAGTGGTCTCTTCCATAGAAATTACAGGGTCGGTCTGATTGCCGCCCTCACCGTCGTTAAGACGAATCCTAAATCCCAAGCGGAAGGCCCGAACATTATCTACGAGGTCGCGTCATGCGCCTCCACGGCCCTTTGAGAGAGAGGTCCTTCCGCCTGGGCTCGTCCCCTCGAAAAAGGGACGATAGGGTTCGCCGGATTTGATCACGGCGTGAATAGTGCGTGCCATCTTTGCGGCGATGGCAGTATAGGCCTTCCGGCGCAAATCCGGGTTATGGCGATCTTGAGCGATGTAACGCTCGAATTTGTCCCGGAAGCTGTTCGCTTTCTTCAGGACCGCCGTCTGCCCTGCAAGCCACAATGTGCGGCGCAGGCGAGCGTTGCCATATTTGGAGATCTTGCTGCGGCCGCGGAACATGCCGGACTGGACGGTGGCCAGATCCATGCCGCAAAACTTCAGAAACTGACGGTGATGGTGGAAACGGCGCAGGTCGCCGGTCTCGGCCAGAATGGTCAAAGCATTGATCGGCCCAATGCCGGGGATGGTGCGCAGCAGTTGATAATCGGCCCGGCCACCCAGCAGTTCGACCGCCCGATCTTCGATGGCATTGCGTTGCCGGATCAGGCTTCTGCCCTCGGCCAGCATCATGCGAAACATGCGGATGGCATCTGAGTCCGGCGCGACAGGTAAACCGGCAGATGCCTTTGCTGTCTCGTAAATATCTGACAACATGAGGGTCTTCTCGACTTTACGTCCGACCACTTCCCATGCCGCCTTGGTAAATTCCTCCTTGGTCAGAGCCGATATCATGTGCGGAGAGGGGAACATCTCGAGGAAAGCCAGGAACCAATCGGTGCGCGAGCTGCGATGGAAACGATCGGCTTCTGGAAAGTAGAGCGGCAGGTAATGTGTCAGGATCCGGTGCCACAGCTCGGTCTTGGACCGCGACACGGCATCATGGGTCTTGGACAGTTCCTGAATGTCATTCGTGCCGGCCACCATCGGGTCCTGAAAGATCTGCACCGCGCCGATCTGCAGCATGTGCAGGATGACTTGGGCATCCTTCGGATCGTTCTTGTCCCAGCTGTTGTGTAGGGCCTCCCGCGTGCGGGCCAGGGCGACCGACGACACCAGCTTCAGATCGAACCCGGCGACGCCAAGATGATACATCAGCACCCGATGATAGTTGCCAGTCGCTTCAAAGCCGATCCGGACAGGCAGGCCGTATTCCCGCAAGATCGCGATCAGGCGCATGAAGTCATCGGTGCTGTTGGTGATCGTCAGGCGCCGTCGCCGCGTCTTGCCCGGAACGGCAATCAGCACCTCGTGCCGGTGCTTGGAAATGTCGATGCCTACCAGAACACGGGCATCCGAAGTATGCTCAACCTTGGCCATGGCCGGTCTCCTCTGTGGTGTGGTTCGCAAAACCACCATAGAGACCCGAGACCCGGTTATGGCCGCCTGCTGCGCAATTTTGGAGGCTGCGCAGGCGGCCGTAACCTTCAACGGCGCGCTATTCCCAACATGCTATGGCACCGAGTTCACCAGCAAGGCGATCCTGAAATGGGCCAACGAGAACGGCGTCGAGTGGCACTACATCGCGCCCGGTAAGCCCATGCAGAACGGGAACTGCGAGGCGTTCAACGGCCGGATGCGGGATGAACTCCTGAACGAGACACTGTTCTTCGGCATCGACCATGCCCGCGAGGCTGTCGCTGAATGGACCCACACCTACAACACCGAACGGCCCCATTCGGCCCTCGGATACCAAGCCCCGGCGGTCTTTGCCGCCCAACTCACCGCAATGGGCGATCAGCTTTGCGCACCTGAAACGCTCCGCAGATCGCCCATTGCTCCGTCGGCGCAACAGCGCCAAGTTCAACAAAGGACTCTGGTCTCAGCCGGATGAGCATCGGGGGTCACAGCAGCCGCTACATGATGGTCGAGGCCTTCGCACAGATCGACAAGGAGGAGATCGATCCCATTCTCAGCATAACCACGAAAGCCGCCTGATCATGCCCTCAGGCCATCCGGAAATTTACACCAGCTTGACGGACGTGACCCAAAGATCGCCTGAAGTCCTTCGGCCCGCAGCCGTTCGGCGACCTCGGCGCCTGCGCTTTGCGGCAGATCGACAATGCCGACCCGCGCGCCTTCGCGTGCAAACAGTTCGGACGCGGCAAGACCGCATCCCCCGGCGCCGCCCGTAATCAGGGCGGTCCGTCCTTTCAGGCGTCCGTTCAAGTCATCCTCCTCGGGCGGTTGTCCGCCAGTCTGTTGGTTGTCAGCCGTGGCCGCGTCGTGCGAAGCTTTTCTTGAAAAGAAGTTTGCGCAGCACAAATGATGCCCGACCATATCCCGAAAGTC
>JALQYS010000378.1 GCA_023254015.1 Paracoccaceae bacterium | reverse complement strand
TTGCCATTCCCGGCCCCTCGGTGGTGCCCGATCGCATCCAGCGGGTGATGCACCGCACCGCGCCGAACATCTATGAGGGCGAGTTGCATGCGCTGGCAGGCTCGCTCTGGCCCGATCTGCGGGCGTTGGCGGGCACGGGGCAAAATGTGGCCTGCTATATCTGCAACGGCCATGGGCTGTGGGAGGCGGTGGACACCAACCTGTTTTCCCGCGGCGACAAGGTGCTGCTGCTGGCCTCGGGCGTTTTTGGCCTTGGCTGGGCGACGGCGCTGCAGGCCTTGGGGGTTGAGGTCGAGATCATGGATTTCGGCCGCTCGGCGGCCCCCGATCTGGCTCGGGTCGAGGCGCGGCTGCGCGCCGATGAGGGCGCGATCCGCGCCGTTCTGACCACCCATGTCGATACGGCCACCTCGGCCCGCACTGATATTGCCGGCCTGCGCGCGGCGATGGACCGGGCGGGGCATCCCGCCCTTCTGGGGGTGGATTGCATCGCCTCGATGGGTTGCGACGAATTCCGCATGGATGATTGGGGCGTCGATGTCGCCTTCACCGCCAGCCAGAAGGGGCTGATGCTGCCGCCGGGCATGGGCTTTGTCTGGTTTTCCGAAAAGGCCCGGGCGGCGGGGGCAAAGGCGGGGCTGCGCACGCCCTATTGGGACTGGACGCCGCGCGCCGACGGGGCCGAGTTCTGGCATTACTGGCACGGCACCGCGCCGACGCATCACCTTTTCGGCCTGCGCGAGTCCTTGACGATGATCCTGCACGAAGAGGGCCTGCCGCAGGTCTGGGCCCGGCACGAGGTGCTGGCCCGCGCGGTCTGGGCGGCGTTCGATGCCTGGGGGCAGGGGCATCCGCGCATCGCGCTGAACATGGCAGATCCACAGGCCCGCGCGCGGGCGGTGACTGCGGCCCGTCTTGGCGCGCCTGATGCCCTGCGCTTGCGCCAGTGGTGCGAGGCGAAGGCCGGGGTGACGCTGGGCATCGGGCTGGGCATGGCCACGCCGGACGATCCGCAGGCGACGGGCTTTCTGCGGGTGGCGCATATGGGGCATGTGAATGCCCATATGACGCTGGGGGTTCTGTCGGTGATGGAGGCGGGGCTGAAGGCGCTGGCCATCCCCCACGGCCCGGGCGCGCTGGAGGCGGCAACCGCAGTGGTGGCGGCGGGCGCATGAATATGCAGGTCAAACACCCGATCTTTGGCGTCGGGTTGATGCTGGGGGCCATGGCGGTTTTGCCGGGCATCGACGTCATCGCCAAGATGCTGGGACAACAGGGCCTGCCGGTCTTGCAGATCGTCTGGGCGCGGCTGGCGCTGGGGGCGGTGCTGACGCTGCCCTTCGCACTGAAGATCGCCGGGCCGCGGGGCCTGTGGCCGGCCCGGCCGGTCTATCACCTGATCCGCGCGGCCTTTCTGGTGGCGGCGACCTTCTGCTTTTTCCTGTCGCTGCACTGGCTGCCGATTGCCGACGCGCTGGCGATCTTTTTCGTCCAGCCGCTGATCGTCACGCTGCTGTCGGCGCTGATCCTGCGCGAACAGGTCGGGCCGCGGCGTCTGATCGCGGTGGCGGTGGGGTTCATCGGCACGATGATCATCATCCGCCCCGGCCTGGCCGAGGTGAACCCCGGCTCGTGGCTGGCCCTGGCGGCGGGGTTGTTTCTGGCCTGTTACTTCGTGATGACGCGGGCCATTTCGGGGCAGGCCCATGCCATGGTGACCACCTTCCAGACCTCGCTTCTGGGCGGGCTGATCCTGTCGGTGGCGGTGTGGTTCGTCTGGGTGCCGCCCAGTCCCGCGCAATGGGCGCTGTTCGTGGGGCTGGCCTGCATCGCCACCTTCGGCCATCTGATGATCGTTCGCGCCTATGACCACGCCGAGGCCTCGCTTCTGGCGCCGCTGGCCTACACCGAGATGGTGACCTCGGTCATTCTGGGCTGGTTCTTCTTTGGCGATTTTCCCGATTTCTGGACCTTCGTCGGGGTGGGTGTGCTGATTTCCTGCGCGCTCTACATTTCGATGCGCGAACGGGCGGCAGGAAAGCCCCCCACGCCCGAGGCGATGGAGCAGCCCTGATGGGCGGCCCCGCCCGCCAGAGGGGGCGGGGCACTGGCGCTACTGCGGCTGTTTGGCCAGCCAGTCCTGCATCCAGGTGATCTCGGCCTCTTGCGCGGCAATCACCGCCTCGGCCAGCTTGCGCACCTCGGGGTCTGTTCCATGCTCCAGAACGATCTTGGCCATGGCCACCGCGCCTTGATGGTGGGGGATCATGCCGCGGATGAAATCGACATCGGCATTGCCGGTAAAGTCGATCGCCATGTCCTGATGCATGGCGGCATTCGCCTCCATGAAGGCTTTGGTCGAGGGGCTTTCATGGCCGGTCATGGCATGGCCGGCATGCGGATCGGCCGTCGTTTCGGCATGGGCAAGGCCTGCAGTGGCCAGAAGTGCGGCAACAAGCGCGGGACGGATCATGGAAGGCTCCTTTCATCTTCCCTCCCATTGACCCTTTTCGGCAGGGCAAAGGCAAATCACCCCTTGGTGAAGCGCTTTTTCGCACAAGACCCCTGCAGCCACAGGGGCTTCACCTTGGGCCGGTCCCTGCCTATGCTTGGGGAAGATGTGAAGGAATGTCCCATGGCACAAGGCAAGCGGCCGACAGTCGGCATCATTTCCAACTCTCATGTGATGCACGACCGCTATGCGGTGCATGGGGCTGGGCATATCAACTCGTCCGCCGTGGCCGAGGTGGCCGATTGTGTGCCGGTGATCGTGCCCTCTGACCCGCGTTTGGTGCAGGTGTCCGAGCTCTTGGAGCTGTGCGACGGTTTCCTGCTGACCGGCGGGCGGCCGAATGTGCACCCGTCAGAGTATGGCGAGCCCGAGACGCCCGCCCATGGCGAATTCGACCGCAACCGCGATGCGATCACGCTGCCGCTGATCCGCGCCTGCGTCGAGCGCGGTCAGCCGTTCCTCGGCATCTGCCGCGGATTTCAAGAGTTGAACGTGGCCATGGGCGGCAGCCTGCACGCAGAAATCCGCGATCTTCCGGGTCGGATGAACCACCGGATGCCGCCCGAGGGCACGCTGGACGAGGTCTTTGCGCTGCGCCATCCGGTGCGGTTTACCGAAGGCGGGGTGTTTCATCGCCTGATGGGGGCCGAAGAGGTGATGACGAACACGCTGCATGGTCAGGGCATTGCCCGTCCGGGCGCGCGGATCGTGGTGGACGGCTAC
>JALQYS010000578.1 GCA_023254015.1 Paracoccaceae bacterium | reverse complement strand
AGAGCGGGCTTCGAATAGGAGTGGCGCTCGAATCCTCGGGGTTTCGCGCTGCGTTGTGATACGGAGAGCCGCGATGAAGCGCACTTACCAACCGTCGAACCTGGTCCGCAAGCGCCGCCACGGTTTCCGCGCCCGCATGGCCACCAAAGGCGGCCGTCTGGTGCTGGCCGCCCGCCGCGCCAAGGGCCGCCACAAGCTGTCGGCTTGACCCTGCGGGCCTTTCGGGGCCAGCCATGGTGAAAGACATGACGCCGCCGGAGATGCCGGGCATGGTCAGCACAGCTGATGCCATGCCAGCCGCCCCGGCGGTTTCGCTTTGCATCTCGACCCTGCAGAATCGACCGGATTTCCTGCGCGCGGCCTCTGCTCTGCGGCAGGCGACGGGTGGGTTTCTTGTTCAGGCCCGCGACCGCCGGGATGAAACGCCGGGCGTGCGGGTGGGGTTCACCGCCTCGAAGAAAATCGGCAACGCTGTGGCGCGCAACCGCGCCAAGCGCCGCCTGCGCGCCATTGCGCGCGAGGTGCTGCCCAAAATGGCGCGCCCCGGCTGGGATTATGTGCTGGTTGCCAAACCCGGCGTGACGACCGTGCGCGATTTCGCCCTGCTTCTGGCCGACCTGCATGGCGCCCTTGCGCGCCTGCACAAGACATGACGCCGCTCGCCCACCTCGCCGCCCTGCCCGTCCGGGCCTACCGGCTTTTGCTCAGCCCCTGGGTTGGCCACGGCTGCCGGTTCCAGCCGACGTGCTCGGCCTATGCGCTGGAGGCGCTGGAGCGGCATGGCGGCCTGAAGGGCAGCTTTCTGGCCGCGCACCGCCTCTGCCGCTGCCACCCTTGGGGGGGGCATGGCTATGATCCGGTGCCGGGCAGCGACCCCGACTTCGACAAGACCCACTGACGAAACCACCGCCTTTCCTACTGGTGAGACACGCTGCGCCGAAGCCCTGTCAGCAGGGGTCGGACGTGTTGCGGGCGATATTTTGGCCCGCAGGAAAGGGTTTTCCCTTGGCCCGGTTTTGTGCGAAGGGAGGCAGACTGCGAGGGGCCCATGCTGGACGACGATCTTTCCGACGACATCCATCCGCTGTTTCACGGCGCGCCGAAATCAACCGAGTTTCGCAAGCTGCGCAAGCGGCTGGTGCAGAACGTGCGCGAGGCGATCGAGACCTATGGCATGATCGAACCCGGCGCGCGTTGGCTGGTCTGCCTGTCGGGCGGCAAGGACAGCTACACCCTGCTGGCCGTCTTGCACGAGCTGAAATGGCGCGGCCTCTTGCCCGTGGACCTTCTGGCCTGCAACCTTGATCAGGGCCAGCCCGGATTTCCGGCCACTGTCCTGCCGGAATTCCTGTCTCGCATGGGCGTGCCGCACCGGATCGAATATCAGGACACCTATTCGGTGGTAACCTCGAAGATCGCGCCAGGGGGCACGATGTGTTCGCTCTGTTCGCGGTTGCGCCGCGGGAACCTTTACCGAATCGCTCGGGAAGAGGGGTGCTCGGCTGTGGTTCTGGGCCACCATCGGGACGACATTCTGGAAACTTTCTTCATGAACCTGTTCCACGGCGGGCGGCTGGCGACGATGCCGCCCAAACTGGTGAACGAGGAGGGCGACCTGTTTGTCTATCGCCCGCTTGCCTTTGTGCCCGAGGCGGATTGTGACCGGTTCGCGCGCGCAATGAACTATCCGATCATCCCCTGCGACCTGTGCGGCAGTCAGGAAGGCCTGCAGCGCGCACAGGTGAAGAAGTTGCTGGATGAATGGGAGGCCCGCACCCCCGGCCGTCGTCAGGTGATGTTCCGCTCCCTGATGAATGTGCGGCCATCGCATCTGGCCGATCCGGGCCTGTTCGACTTTGCCGGCCTGCTGCGTCAAACAGGAACATTTAGTGAAAATCCTCCGCAACTTCGCGATGTGGATTAAGAAAGCGGTCAATCTGTTCACCTAGCGTTTCCATGCCGGAGCTGCCATCCGGTGCCTTGCAGGAGACGCTGCCATGCCGTTGACCACTCGCCTTGCCCGCCCTGCCCGCGCGCTTGTCGCGCTGATGCGGCGACCCGAGATGGTGTTCTTTCTGCCCGCCATCACGCTGGCCGCCTTCTGGTTCGGGGGAGAACGGGTTCTGGTTCTGGTGACTTTGGCCGCGCCGCTGCTGTTCATCCTGGCCGGTGCCTTTCAAGAAACGGAAGAGCAAGCCCTGCTGCCCGATGCCTTGGGCGGCCTCGGCCTGCGCGGCCAGATGGTCTCTGTCCTGGATCAGATCCTGCGGGATGAGCCGGTGACCGGGCGAACGACGGCCTGTCTTGTCGTGCAATTCGACGACATGGATCAGGTGCTGGATCGCTATGGGCGCGCCGCCCAGACCGAAGTTCTGACCCGCTGCGCCGAAAGGCTGTGCTCTGCCCTGCGCACCGGCGATCTGGTGGCGCGGCTTGAGGGCGGGGGATTTGCCGTCGCTCTGGCTCCGGTGCGTCGGTTGGATCTGGAAACCGTGGTGCAACTTGCCGCGCGACTGCAGGCTGCCATCAACGTGCCGGTGTCGCTGAATGCCCAGCGCCTTTACATCTCGGCTTCGGTGGGGTTTTGCTTGGGTCAGCGCGCGCCCGAACCCACGGGAAAGGCCCTTTTGGACGCGGCCCAGATTGCCGCGGACGAGGCCGCCCACCATGGCCCCGGCGCAATTCGCGCGCATGCGCCCGACATGGCCCGCCACCGGGCCGATCGCGAGGCCATTCGCGACGAGTTGGAGGCAGCTCTGAATGACGGTCAGATCCGCGCGCATTTCCAGCCGCAGATTTCCACGGATACCGGCGCACTTTCGGGATTTGAGGCCTTGGCACGCTGGTATCACCCCGAACGGGGCCTGATCCCCCCCTCCGATTTCCTGCCGATGATCGAAGACGCGGGCCTGTCGGAACGATTGGGTGAGGTGATGTTGTTCAATGCCCTGACTGCGATGTCGCGCTGGGACAAGGCAGGTCTCGGCGTTCCGACCGTGGCCGTGAATTTCTCGGCCGCCGAATTGCGCAACCCAAGGCTGGTGGAAAAGCTGAAATGGGAACTCGATCGCTTCGACCTTGCGCCAGAACGGCTGTGCGTCGAAATTCTGGAGCATGTGGTGGCGGAAACCGACAATGATGTGATCGTGTCGAACATCGCGGCCCTGGCCCGCCTTGGTTGCGGCATCGATCTGGACGATTTCGGAACCGGCCATGCCTCGATCACCTCGATCCGGCGGTTCGCGGTTCGGCGCATCAAGATCGACCGCAGCTTTGTCACCAAGGTGGATGAGGACCGCGAACAGCAAAGGATGGTGGCGGCGATTCTGTCGATGGCCGAAAGGCTGGGGCTGCAGACACTGGCCGAAGGCGTTGAGACCCCGGGCGAACATGCCATGCTGGCCCAGTTGGGCTGCGGCGATGTGCAGGGGTTCGGCATCGCGCGTCCGATGCCGGTGGACGAAACCATGGACTGGATCGAACGCCACCGCGCCCGTCCCTCGGCCGCGCCCCGCATCGGCTATCGCGCCCGCTGAAGCCCAGGCGCCAAAGACCCGGCCCGTGGCAGACGCCCGGCCGCGAAACACGCGCTTTCCCGCGGCAAATCCGGGGAAAGCGCTTGACCTTTTGTCGCCTCTGGCGTTGAACCGGCCGGACCTTTGAACAGGAATGGTGGTGGTCCTGATGGACGATCAGAACAAGAATCTCATCCTTGCGACCGTGCTCAGCTTTCTGGTGATCCTCGCCTGGTTCGTTGGCGGGCCCATGCTTTTCCCGCAATGGTTCCCCGAGGAGCCCGTCGCGGAACAGGCCGCCGCCCCCGAGGCCGCCACGCCGCCGACGACCGCCGACGCGGCCCCCGCCGCTGCGGCCACAACCGCGACCGAGCCCACACCCGAGGCCCCGCGTCTGACCATCGACACCCCAAAGCTTTCGGGGTCGCTGTCGCTGGCCGGTGGGCGCATCGACGATCTGTCGCTGAAAACCTACCGCGAGACGATCGACCCCACCTCTCCCGAGGTGCGGCTTCTGTCGCCGGTCGGAAAGGATCACCCCTATTACGCGGTTTTCGGCTGGCTGGCCGGCAACGGGCTTGACCCGACCGACGTTCCCGACGCCAAGACCCAGTGGGCCGTGGTTTCCGGCAGCACCCTTGCCCCCGAACAACCGGTCACGCTGCAATGGAAAAACACCAAGGGGCTGACCTTCACCCGTACGCTGTCGGTGGATGAGAACTTCATGTTCACCGTCACTGACAAGGTGGAAAACGCCGGCAGCGCCGAGGCGCGCCTTGCGCCCTACGGCATCGTCGCCCGCCATGGCCTGCCCAAGCTGATGGGCACGTATGTTGTCCACGAGGGCCTGATCCGCCGCACTGATGGCACTTTTGGCGAGGTGAAATATTCCAAATTCGCCGATTTTGATCTGGCCGAGGGTGAGACGCTTCCTGCCGAGAAAATCGACGCCACCACTGACGGCTGGATCGGGTTCTCCGACCATTACTGGATGGCAACCCTTGTTCCAGAACAGGGAAAACCGTGGAAAGCCGTCGCCCGCTATGTGCCGCAAAGCGACATCTATCAGGCCGAGGTCAACCATGATGTCATGGCCATCGCCCCCGGGACCTCCGCCGAGGTGACGACGCGGCTGTATGCCGGGGCCAAGGAATGGGACACCATCCGCGCCTATCAGAACGATGCAGGTATCGCAGGGTTTATCGATGCCATCGACTGGGGTTGGTTCTATTTCTTCACCAAGCCGATTTTCTGGCTGCTGCACCACCTGCACGGACTGATTGGCAACATGGGTCTGGCGATCATGGCGCTGACCTTCGTGCTGAAGCTGATCGTCCTGCCGCTGGCCTACAAATCCTATGTCTCGATGGCGCGCATGAAAGAACTGCAGCCCGAGATGGAGGCGCTGAAGGAACGCGCCGGCGATGACAAGCAGAAGCTGCAGCGCGAAATGATGCAGCTTTACAAGGACAAGAAGGTGAACCCCGCCGCGGGTTGCCTTCCGATCCTGATCCAGATTCCGATCTTTTACGCGCTGTTCAAGGTGATCTCGAACACGCTGGAGTTGCGTCACGCCTCGTTCTTTGGCTGGCTGGACGACCTCTCCGGGCCGGATAGCTCTTCGCTTTACAACCTCTTCGGCCTGATGCCCTGGGACGCGCCCGCAACCGGCACGCTGACCCATATGATCTTTATCGGCGTCCTGCCGATCAGTCTGGGCATCACCATGTGGCTGCAGCACAAGCTGAACCCGGCCCCCGCCGACC
>JALQYS010000548.1 GCA_023254015.1 Paracoccaceae bacterium | reverse complement strand
CGGCGAATATCGACTTCGTGCTGTTCCGCGAACGCTGGCTGGTGGCCGAGAATTCCTTCCGCCCGCCATGGTACCACAAGAACGTCATGTCCGAGCTGATGGGCAATATCTATGGCGTCTATGATGCCAAGCCCAAAGGCTTTGTGCCGGGCGGCATGTCCTTGCATAACTGCATGCTGCCGCATGGGCCGGACAAGAACGCCTTTGAAGGGGCGTCGAACGCCGATCTGAAGGCAGAGAAGCTGTCGGACACCATGAGCTTCATGTTCGAAACCCGCTTTCCGCAGCACCTGACGCCCTGGGCGGCGACGGCAGGGCATATGCAGGAAGATTACATTGACTGCTGGGGGTCGCTGGAGAAGAAATTCGACGGCACGCCCGGCGTGAAGTGAGGAGTGGGGGTTTCACACCCCCAGGTTGCCGTTTTCAGGAAAACTGCAACCAACCCCCGTGGAGTGTTTCAGCCAAGAGGAAGGAACTTGGGTTTGGCTCTTATCAGATCTTGGGTGGAAAGCGCCAATGGCGATACGGATTTTCCGCTGAACAACCTGCCTTGCGGGGTGTTCTCGGTGGGAGAGCAAGAGCCGCGCTGTGGCATGGCGATTGGCGATTTCATCCTGGATCTGGCGGCGCTGGAGGAGGAGGGCGTGATCGGATTTGCCGAGGGCCCGCTTCTGGATGTGCCGTTCTGGAATGAAGTGATGGAGGCAGGCCCTGCCGTCTGGGCAGCGTTGCGGGCGCGGGTGACGGTGCTTTTGGCTGAAGGCACAAAAGAGCGCGCCCTTGTCGAGCGGCATCTGGTACCGCGCGAGGGGGCGACGCTGCACATGCCGTTCCTTGTGGCCGAATACACTGACTTTTATGCCGGCCGGAACCATGCCTTCAACGTCGGCACCATGTTTCGCGGGCCGGAAAACGCGCTGCCGCCGAACTGGCTGCATATTCCCATCGGCTATAACGGGCGGGCGTCTTCGGTGGTGGTGTCGGGCACCGATGTGCGCCGCCCCTGGGGTCAGGTGAAATCGCCTGATCATGAGGTGCCGGCCTTTCAGCCCTCGCGCCGGTTTGACATTGAGCTGGAGATGGGCGCGGTTGTCGGGCAGGCCTCGCAGCATGGCTATCCGGTGACGGTAGCCGAGGCGGATGAGATGATCTTTGGCTATGTCCTTTTGAACGACTGGTCGGCGCGCGACATTCAGGCTTGGGAATATCAGCCCCTTGGACCCTTTCAGGCCAAGGCCACGGCGACGACCATTTCCCCCTGGGTGGTGATGAAGGCCGCGCTGGAGCCCTTCCGGGTTTCGACCCCCGCCCGCGAAAAGCCGCTTTTGCCCTATCTGGCCGAGCCGAAGCCGATGCTTTACGACATCCCGCTGGAGGTTGGCCTGACCCCGGAAGGTGGACAGGAAACCGTCATCGCGCGGACGAATTATGCCGAGATGTATTACTCGGCCCCGCAGCAGCTGGCGCATCACACCACCAGCGGCTGCCCGATGAATGTGGGAGATCTTTTGGGCTCTGGCACGATTTCCGGGCCGACGAAGGATAGCCGGGGCAGCCTGTTGGAGCTGTCCTGGGGCGGCAAGGAACCCTTTGAGATCAAGGGCGGAACCCGCAGCTTTATCGAGGACAATGACACCCTGGTGCTGCGTGGTGCAGCCAGGGGCGATGGATACCGGATCGGGTTTGGCGATTGTGCGGGCAAGGTGACGCCTGCGCTGGCAAACCCTTATGAAAGGAACTGACATGTCAAAGGCATTCGCATCGCAGGGCGATCTTTCGGAAAAGAAAACCTCGTTCACCGAGATCGGCCCCGGCCTTTACGCCTTTACCGCCGAGGGCGACCCGAACACGGGCGTCATCATTGGCGATGAATCGGTGATGGTGGTCGAGGCGCAGGCCACGCCGCGTCTGGCGCGCAAGGTGATCGAGTGCATCCGCACCGTGACCGACAAGCCGATCAGTCATCTGGTGCTGACCCATTACCACGCCGTGCGTGTTCTGGGCGCATCGGCCTATGGCGCGCGCGAGGTCATCATGTCCGAGGCCGCCCGCGGCATGGTGGAGGAGCGCGGGGCCGAGGATTGGGCATCGGAATTCGGCCGCTTCCCGCGTCTGTTCCAAGGGCATGAGGAAATCCCCGGCCTGACTTGGCCGACCACCACCTTTTCCGAGGCGATGACGGTTTACCTTGGCAAGCGCAAGGTCGAGATCATGCACCTTGGCCGCGCCCATACCGCCGGGGATGCCGTGGTCTGGGTGCCCGATGCCGAGGTGATGTTCACCGGTGACATCGTGGAGTATCACTCGGCCTGCTACTGCGGCGACGGGCATTTTGCCGACTGGGCCGATACGCTGGACAACATCGCGGCCTTTGACCCGGTGGCCATTGCCCCCGGTCGTGGCGATGCGCTGGTGGGGCGCGACATGGTCGCCAAGGCGCTGACCGCAACGGCGGATTTCGTCGAAAGCACCTATCGCCCCGTGGCCAAGGTTGCCGCGCGCGGTGGATCCCTGAAAGAGGCCTGGGATGCGGTGCGCGCCGCCTGCGACCCCAAGTTCAAGGACTATGCGATCTACGAACATTGCCTGCCCTTCAACGTCGCCCGCGCCTATGACGAGGCGCGCGGCATCGACCATCCCCGCATCTGGACCGCCGAGCGCGACCGCGAGATGTGGGCGGCCCTGCAGGGCTGAGGTCAGGTCAGGGAGGGCCGCATGGGCTACAGCTATCAACCGTTCGACTATGTGCCACCCCCCGGTCTGAAAGGGATTGAGCCGCGGCACAAGGTGGCGATCATCGGGGCCGGACCGATCGGACTGGCCATGGCGATCGAGTTGGCCAACCATGGCGTTGGCTCGGTCGTGCTGGATGACAACAACGTGGTGTCGGTGGGCAGCCGCGCGATCTGCTGGTCCAAACGCTCGCTCGAGATCCTTGATCGGCTGGGCGTCGGGCAGGCTTGCGTGGAAAAGGGCGTCACCTGGAAGGTCGGGCGCACCTATCATCGGGCGAAGGAGGTGTTCAACTTTGACCTTCTGCCCGAGGACGGCCACAAGATGCCGGCCTTCGTGAACCTGCAGCAATACTACGTCGAGGAATATCTGGTCGCCCGGGCCAAGGCGCTGGGGATCGACCTGCGCTGGAAGAACAAGGTGGTGGCGGTGGATCGCCATGCGGACCATGCGGTGCTGACGGTGGAAACCCCCGACGGCACCTATCCGCTGGAGGCGGATTG
>JALQYS010000299.1 GCA_023254015.1 Paracoccaceae bacterium | reverse complement strand
CTTTGCGGGTGGTGGTGTAGACCACACCTTCACCGCCAAAGAAGTCTTCGCCGCCGGTCAGGTACTTGAGGCTGAAGTTGGCGTTCATCGGGTGGGGTTCCCAGCCGAGGAAGACGATGGGCTGGCCCGCGTCGGATTTGTTCTTCACTTCGGCCAGCATGCCCGCTTCCGAGCTTTCGACGACTTCAAAGCCTTCCAGACCGAACGGACCGCCCGCGATCATGTCGATGATCAGGCGGTTGCCGTCATTGCCCGGTTCGATCCCGTAGATCTTGCCTTCCAGCGCGTCCTTGTGATCCTTGATGTTGTTGAAATCGGTGATCCCGGCGGCGGCACCAGCCTCGTTGGTGGCCAGCGTGTATTTCGCGCCTTCCAGGTTGGTGCGGATCACCTCCACCGTGCCCGCCTCGCGGTAGGGGGCGATGTCGGCCTCCATCGTCGGCATCCAGTTGCCCAGGAACACGTCGATGTCGCCCTCGGCGAGGCCGGTATAGGTCACCGGCACCGACAGAACCTTGGTTTCGGTCTCATATCCCAGCGCCTCGGCGATCAGCGTGGTGGCGGCGGTGGTCGCCGTGATGTCGGTCCAGCCCACATCCGAAAACACGATCTTGTCGCAGCCTTCGGCAAAGGCGCTGCCGGCAAGGGCAAAGGTCACTGCGGTGCCCAGAAGGGCGGCCCGGGCTTTGTGGTGTAGGGTCATGGGAGGCTCCCCGTTTTTTGTTGATTGACGAGTCAATAAACTTCACGCTTTATCGGTTTGGCAAGAAGATTCTTGGAGCCACACCGAAATGCCCAAAGTTGGGATGGAGCCTATCCGAAAGGCCGCCCTCGTCAAAGCCACCATCGTCGAGATCGGGCGGGCGGGGTCGCTGGATGTGACGGTCAGCCAGATCGCGAAACGCGCGGGCATGTCCAGCGCGCTGGCCCATCATTACTTCGGTTCGAAAGAAGAGATTTTCCTTGCGGCAATGCGACATATCCTGTCGCTTTATGGGGCCGAGGTGCGCGGTGCTTTGCATCTTGCCGACGGTCCAAAAGGCCGTCTGCAGGCCATCCTGCATGCCAGTTTCAGCCCCGCCAACTTCCGCCGCGAGGCGGTGGGGGCCTGGTTGAATTTCTGGGTCATGGCCCAGACCGTGCCCGAGGCCAAGCGGCTGGTGGCGGTCTATCAGCGGCGGCTGAAATCGAATCTGCTTGCGGCCTTGCGCCCGCTGGCCGGCGAACGGGCCGATTCCGTGGCCGAGGGGCTGGGGGCGCTGATCGACGGGCTATACCTGCGCGAGGTGCTGAAATCCGGTGCACCGAACGGGGCGGCGGCGGTGGCCACCGCGATGGCCTTTCTCAACGCCCAACTTGAAGGAACCGACGCATGAAAGCGCCGTCCAACGCCCAGCCGCGGGCCAGCCATTTTGTCAACGGCGCCTATCTGGAAGACAAGGCCGGCGCCCCGATCGAGGTGATCTACCCGGCCACGGGCGAGGTGATCGCGGTGTTGCACGAGGCCACGCCTGCCGTGATCGAGGCGGCCCTTGCCAGTGCGACCTCGGCGCAGCAGGCCTGGGCTGCGATGCGTCCTGTCGAACGCGCCCGTATCCTGCGCCGGGCGGCCGACCTGATCCGCGACCGCAACCCCGAACTTGCCCGTCTGGAGACGCTGGATACCGGCAAGCCTTTGCAGGAAACGCTGGTGGCCGACTGGCCCTCGGGCGCTGATGCGTTGGAATATTTCGCGGGCCTTGCGCCCACGGTCACCGGCGAGACGATCCCCCTTGGCCGCGATTTCGTCTATACCCTGCGCGAGCCTTTGGGCGTCTGCGTTGGCATCGGAGCCTGGAACTATCCCAGTCAGATCGCCTGCTGGAAGGCGGCGCCCGCGCTGGCGCTTGGCAATGCGATGGTGTTCAAGCCCTCGGAAATCACGCCGCTCGGTGCGCTGCAACTGGCGGAAATCCTTGTCGAGGCGGGGCTTCCGGCCGGGCTGTTCAACGTGGTGCAGGGCAGGGGGGCCGTGGGCGGCGCGCTGGTGACCGATCCGCGCGTGGCCAAGGTGTCGCTGACCGGCTCGGTGCCGACGGGGCAAAAGGTTTATGCCGCCGCCGCCGCCGGGGTTCGCCATGTGACGATGGAACTGGGCGGCAAGTCGCCCCTGATTGTCTTTGACGATGCCAGCGTCGAAGATGCCGTCGGCGCTGCCATGCTGGGCAATTTCTATTCCGCAGGACAGGTCTGTTCCAATGGCACGCGGGTCTTTGTGCAAAAGGGCATAAAGGCGCGCTTTCTGGCCGCGCTGGCCGCGCGCACGGCGAAGATCACCCTGGGCGATCCCCTGGAAGAGGCCACCCAGATGGGGCCGCTGGTCTCGGCGCTGCAGATGGACAAGGTGCTGTCCTATATCGAAACCGCCAAGGCCGAAGGCGCCACGCTGGTCTGCGGCGGTGGGCGGGCGGCGCTGAACACGGGCTATTTCGTGCAGCCCACCGTCTTTGCCGACGTGACCGACACCATGACGATTGCCCGCGAAGAGGTGTTCGGCCCGGTGATGGCCGTTCTGGATTTCGACACCGAGGACGAGGTGATCGCCCGCGCCAATGCCAGTGAATTCGGCTTGGCGGCGGGGGTCTTCACCGCCGATCTTGCGCGCGCGCACCGGGTGGTGGGGCAGCTGCAGGCGGGCACGACCTGGATCAACGCCTACAACCTGACCCCGGTCGAGGCGCCTTTCGGCGGGGCCAAGCGTTCCGGCGTCGGGCGCGAAAACGGCCACGCGGCGGTTGAACACTATAGCCAGGTCAAAAGCGTCTATGTCGGCATGGGGCCGGTCGACGCGCCATACTAAGGCTCTGACAAACCACAGAAACATGATATGGGGCCGCCCGATGGGCGGGGGGGAACGATGCAGGCAGATTATGTGATCATCGGCTCGGGGTCGGCCGGATCGACCATGGCCTATCGCCTGTCCGAGGCGGACAAGACAGTGATCGTCATCGAGCAGGGCGGCACCGACGCAGGGCCTTTCATCCAGATGCCGGCCGCGCTCAGCTATCCGATGAACATGGGGATCTATGACTGGGGCTTTCAGTCAGAGCCCGAGCCCTATCTCGGCGGTCGCCGTCTGGCCACGCCGCGGTTCATCGGACCCGGATGCATCACCATGGCGTCCGGTTTGGCCGATGCCAAGCGGCGGGCATCCAGTCCGTATTCCACGAAATATTCCTCGAGCGACGCGACCAGTCCCTGTGCCATGCGCTCATGTTGCAGACGCAGCATCATCACTACGTCGGCGCCGGCCAGGGCCTCGTCGAAGCGCGCGAACCGGCGGCAACCGTCGAGGGTCGCGTCGTCCGGCATCAGGGCGTCCGGGCCGCAGACGCGGATGTCGGCGCAGCCCAGGGTCTTCAGGGCCTGCAGGCCGGAACGGGCGACGCGCGAGTGGCGGATGTCGCCGCACACCGCCACGCTCAGGCGGCCGAAATCGGCGCCCTTGCGCTGGCGGATGGTCAGCATGTCGAGCAGGCCCTGGGTCGGGTGGCTGCTGCGGCCGTCGCCGGCGTTGATCAGGCGCGTCTCCGGCTTGGCCGCCGCGGCCAGCTCGTGCAGGCCGCCGTCGACCGGGGTGCGCACGATGAAA
>JALQYS010000184.1 GCA_023254015.1 Paracoccaceae bacterium | reverse complement strand
CATCGCCATCAGGCCGCCCTGCACCTCGGGCACCTGACGCAAGGACCAGCGCTCAAAGCTGCCATCCTCGTCCGATGTCACGGCGCGCACCATCACCACATCGCCGACCGACACGAGATCGGCCGGCACGCGGGCCTTTTTCGCGAGCTTCCCATCCTCCAGCCGCTTGCGCGCCCAGGTCACATCCTCGGCCGGGATCACCGGATCATGGCCTTCCAGATCGCCTTCGGCGCCGAACCGCGCGAAATCCTCGCCCAGTTCCAGGACCACGGCGGCATGCCAGCCCTCGACGTCGCGCGGCAGGTCGGTGATCTCGGCCAGGGCCGCGCGCCAATCCACCTCGGATCCCAGCTTTTCGGCGGCAATCGTCTTGCCCGTGCCGCGCCAGACGCCCTGCCCGCGGTCATATTTCTCCAGCCCCCGGCGCAAGGCGCGCGCGGCCACGGCCTGCAACTCCGGCTCCATCGTGGCCCGGATCGACAGGCCGCCGCCAAAGAATTCTTCCTCGCCGAAGGTGCCCGACAACTGGCGGCGGATCTCGTCGGTGAAATAGCTGCGCGGCGGCAGAGCCTCGCGGAAGGCCGGATAATCGCCGTTCTGCACCGATTTCAGCGGCATCTCTTTTTCGGAATTATAGGTGGCCTCGTCGATATAGCCATTCTGCCACATCTCGCGCAGCACATAGTTGCGCCGCTCCAGCAGCCGTTCCTTGCCGCGCACCGGGTGAAACTCGCTGGGCGCCTTGGGCAGGCTGGCCAGCGTTGCCGCCTCATGTGGGGCAAGGGCCGTCAGCGGCTTGTTGAAATAGGTCTGGGCGGCGGCGGCGACGCCATAGCTGTTCTGCCCCAGAAAAATCTCGTTCAGGTAAAGCTCAAGGATCTTGTCCTTCGACAGGGTTTCTTCCAGCCGGGTGGCCAGGATGATCTCCTTGATCTTGCGCTCCACGCTGCGCGAGCCGTCCAGAAGGAAGTTCTTCATCACCTGCTGGGTGATGGTCGAGGCCCCGCGCACATTGGCCCCGCGCGAGACGATCGCATCGCGGAAGGCCGAAATCATGCCGGTGACGTCATAGCCCTTGTGGGTGTAAAAATGTTTGTCCTCGGCCGAGACGAAGGCCTGCTTCACCAGATCGGGGATATCCTCGGTCGGCACGAACAGCCGGCGTTCCTGCGCGAATTCGTCGATGATCCGGCCCTCACCCGAGTAGATGCGGCTGATCGTCGGCGGCGTGTATTGCGCAAGGCTCTCGTGGCTGGGCAGGTCGGCCGAATAGATATAGAAAATGCCACCCACCGTCAGGGCGCCAAACAACAGCCCCATGGTCAGCATGGTGAAGATGGCCCCAAAGAAAGAGCCGACAAACCTGATCACGCCCGAAACCCCCGCGTCCGCACGCGCCCTCTAGAGGGGGGCGCCGGGCAAAGGTCAAAACACGATGCTGCGCGAAGGGGGCGGATGGGCGCTCAATCGCCAGAGGCGGCCTTGCCGGGCGCAAGGCTGCGGATCGCGGCCTCGTCATCCGACCAGGCCAGGATGCCCGCCCGCAGCGCCTCGGCCATCTCAGCGCGCCACTTCGGATCGTTCAGCCGCTCAAGATCGCGCTCGGAGGACATGAAGCCCAGCTCCACCAGCATCGACGGAATGTCCGGCGATTTCAGCACCGAAAACCCTGCCGTCTGGTGCGGGCGGCTGTGCATCTTCAGCCCTGCCCCCTTGATCGACGCCTCCAGCGCCTTGGCCAGCCGGTCGATCCGGGGCTGGGTCTCGGCGCGGGCCATGTCCATAAGGACGGTCGCCACCAGATCGTCCTGCGCCGTCAGATCCACCCCGGCCAGAAGATCATCGCGGTCATGCCGTTCGGCCAGCGCCGCAGAGGCCGCATCCGACGCCTCGGCCGACAGGCTGTACAGCGTCGCGCCCACCGCCTCGCCCTCGGGCAGGGCATCGGCATGAAACGACAGGAAGAGATCGGCCGCCGCCGCCCGCGCGATCGAAACGCGGGTTTCCAGCGGCACGAAATGATCGCCGTCGCGGGTCATCACCACCTGAAACCGCCCGTCGCGCAGCAAGAGCTCCTTGAACTCGCGGGCGAAGGTCAGCATGAGCCGCGCCTCGCTGACCCCGTCTCGCTCGGCACCGGGGTCGATGCCGCCATGGCCGGGATCGATGACGACCGTCAGCTTGCCCGGCATCCGCGCCGGCGGCCTTGTCAGCTCGGCCAGCTCGGGCATGTCCCAACCGGGCAGCTCGGGTAGCGCCGTCATGATGTTGAACATCCCCTGATCGACCGGCTCCAGCCGCAGCGCCAGCCGGGTATCGGGTGAGGTCGTCATCTCGCTCAGGGCAAGCTTCATCGGCCCGGCCAGATCCATCACCAAACGCGACCAGCCGGGCCGAAACACCCCGGCCCGAAGCCCCGTGACATGGGCCGATCCTTGCAACAGCGACTGAACCCCAGTCCAGTCCACCTCTTTCACATCCAGCACGAGCCGCGGCGGATCGGCGCGAAACCGCACCCGCCAGGGCACCGGCTGCGACAGGGAAAACCGGATATCCACCCCCGCGCCCTGGTCAGAGATCTGCGACTGCCCCGGCTCCAGCCGCGCCAGCGCCGAAAGCTCCTGCGCCTGCGCCGCAACGGGCGCGAGGCACAGGACAAGAAAAAGCGCGGCAAGCCATTTCATCTTGGCAAAAATACTCACATCCCACCGCCCGGGCACATCACCGCCCTGTCATGTAGACACGCAACCGCTCCAGCCCCTCGGCAATGTCGGCCGTCGCCCTTGCATAGGAAAACCGCAGCGTCTGGCGCCCCCGCACCGGATCGAAATCCAGCCCCGGCGTCACGGCAACCCCTGCCCCGTGCAGGATATCCCGCGCCAGTTGCAGCGAATCCTCGGTCAGGTCCGACACATCGGCATAGACATAGAACGCCCCATCGGGCGGCGCGATCTTGGTAAAGCCCGCCTTTGGCAGGCCTTCCAGCATCAGGCGGCGGTTTTCGGCATAGACGGCGCGGTTGGCCTCCAGCTCGTCGATACAGTCCAGCGCGGCCAGTGCCGCCACCTGGGACACATGCGGCGGGCAGATGAACATGTTCTGCGCCAGACGTTCGACCGTGCGGATATGATCCTCGGGCACCACCATCCAGCCCAGCCGCCAGCCGGTCATGCTGAAATATTTCGAGAAGGAGTTGATGACATAGGCCTCGTCGCTGATCTCCAGCGCCGAGACCGCCCGGTCGCCATAATGCAGCCCGTGATAGATCTCGTCCGAAACGAATGAAATCCCGCGCGCGGCGGCATGATCCATCAGCCCCTTCAACGCCGCATGCGACAGCATGGTGCCCGAGGGGTTGCCGGGGCTGGCCACGATCAGCCCCTGCATGTCGATCCCCTCCAGATCGGCCGGCACCGGCTGCAGCCGGTTTTCCGCGCTGGTCGGGATGCCCACCGGCGTGAGCGACATCGCCCGCAGGATCTGGCGATAGCTGGGATAGCCGGGCTCGCCCAGACCCACCCGGTCGCCCGCGTCAAACAGCGCCGAGAAGGCCAGAAGGAAGGCCGAGGATGATCCGGCGGTCACCATCACCCGGTCGGGGTTCAGATCGACGCCATACCAGCGCGCGTAAAGCCCGGCAATGCCGCGCCGCAGCTCGGGCAGACCCAGAGCCACGGTATAGCCCAGCGGCTGATCGAGCGCCGCCGCCAACGCCGCCCGCGCGCCCGCTGGTGCGGGCGTGTCGGGCTGGCCCACCTCCATGTGGATGACCCTGCGGCCCGCCGCCTCTAGCGCCCGCGCCTCCTCCATCATGTCCATCACGATAAAGGGATCAACCTGCCCACGCCTTGATCTTTTCATCTTCCGCCCCTTACAGTTGCCGCCCATGAACTCCAAGCCGGGCCGGATGGTCAAGCCCGCGTTGCCCTGAAGGATCGTCTGATGCGTCGTAGCGTTCTTGCCCTTGCCACCTGCCTTATCGGAACCTCCGCTCTTGCCGGGGGGCTGGGCGAGATGACCGAGGCCGAACGCGCTGCCTTCCGCGAAGAGGTGCGCAGCTATCTTCTGGAAAATCCCGAAGTGCTGATGGAGGCGATGGACGTCCTGCAGGGCCGCGAGGATCAGGCCGCCGCCAACCGCGATCTGGAGATCCTTGCAACCCACAAGGACGCCATCTTCAACGATCCGGCCTCCTGGGTGGGCGGCAACCCCGAAGGAGACATTACTGTGGTCGAATTCGTCGACTACCGCTGCGGCTATTGCCGCAAGGCGCATGACGAGGTGGCCGAACTGGTGAAATCCGACGGCAATATCCGCTTTGTGCTGAAGGAATTCCCGATCCTTGGCGAAGATTCGGTCACCTCGTCGCAATTCGCCATCTCGGTGCTGCAACTGCACGGCCCCGATGTCTACAAACAGGTGCATGACACCCTGATCGCGCTGCGCGGCAGCCCCGATGGCGCGACGCTGGCAAAGCTGGCCACTGACCTGGGCCTTGACCCGGCCCCGATCCTGGAGCGGATGAAATCGCCCGAGGTCCTGGCGGTGATCGAGGCCAACCATGCGCTGGCCAACAGGATGGAGATCTCGGGCACGCCGACCTTCGTGATCGACCAGACCATGGTGCGCGGTTATGTGCCCCTGGACGGCATGCGCCAGATCGTGGCTGGCCAGCGCGGCTAAAGAGCGGTTTGCGGGCGGAAATCGCCGGCGGAAATCATGTGATTTTCGCCGCTACTTCGCCGGTTTTGCCTTTTCGGCCAAGGCCTTGGCAATATTGAAGGCGCCCTTGATCCGGTCGGATTCCGACTTCATCTCGCCCATCAGCACGATCTTGCTGCCCTGAACCTTGGCCGCCGACCCTTGCTCGCGCAGGAATTCCACCAGACCGGCGGGGTTGGCGAACTTGTCATTGTGGAATTGCAGCGTCGCGCCCTTTGGCCCGGCGTCGATGCGGCTGATCCCGGCGCGTTTGCACATCGCCTTGATCCGCACGATCAGCATCAGGGTGTTCACCTCTTTCGGCAACGGGCCGAAACGGTCGATGAGTTCTGCGGCGAACCCTTCGAGTTCAACCTTCTTCGTCAGGGCAGACAAACGACGATAGAGGCCCAAACGCACATCGAGGTCAGCGACATAAGTCTCTGGGATCAATACAGAAACGCCAAGGTTGATCTGCGGCGCCCACTGTCCGTCATCATCCGACAATCCAATCGCGCCAGACTTGATCCGCGCAATCTCGTCTTCGAGCATTTGCTGATAAAGCTCGTACCCGACCTCATTGATGTGGCCCGACTGTTCCTCACCTAGGAGGTTACCCGCACCGCGGATATCAAGGTCTTGAGACGCAAGAGTAAATCCAGCCCCAAGTGTATCGAGGCTCCCCAACACCCGAAGCCGTTTTTCAGCCTGAGGCGTCAGTTTCGCACGTGGTTTCGTCGTCAGATAGGCATAGGCTCGTGTCTTTGATCGTCCAACGCGGCCCCGAATTTGATAAAGCTGCGCGAGACCGAACATATCAGCACGGTGCACGATCATCGTGTTCGCGGTCGGAATATCCAACCCGCTTTCGACGATCGTTGTCGCCAAAAGCACATCGTATTTCCCGTCGTAGAACGCGTT
>JALQYS010000085.1 GCA_023254015.1 Paracoccaceae bacterium | reverse complement strand
CGGCGCCACCGCATCTACGCACAGTTGTTTGAAGAGCTGAGCCAGCAGCGCTGGTGAGGGTGGATTCCCCGGTCAAGCCCGGTCAGGCCGCCCTGCGCGCGATATTCGGCCAGCGACAACGGATCAATCACGCCGACGCGGGCAAAGGTCAGCCGGGTTTGCGCCTTCATCCACGGCAGCTCGTCCGTCAGGCCAAGCGCCTTGGGGTGCTGGGCCAGATCCCCGAACAGCGCCGGCACATCGGCCAGCGTCATCGGGCCGAAGGCCATGCGGCCGGCCAGGGTTTCCACCTCAACCAGCGGCTCCAGCCAGACCATGCCGCGGCTGCCGTTGCGCACGAGCGTCAGGTCGATGCCCTTGGCGCGGGCATGGGTGTGCAGGGCCTCGGCGATCTCATCGGCGCCAAGGGCCACGGCGGCGGAATCAAGCGGCAGATAGATCTTCATTTCAGGCCCCCGAGGATGCTGTCGATTTTCGCCTCGTCCACGCGGCCCACCAGCTTGCCGTCAACCAGCGCGGCAGGCGCGCAGGCGCAAAGGCCCAGGCAGAACACCGGCTCGAGCGTGATGCGGCCGTCCCTGGTGGTTTCATGCCATTCAATGCCGAGGGCCTTTTGCGCATGCTCTGCCACACGGTCGGCGCCGACGGATTTGCAGGCCTCGGCCCGGCAGAGTTTCAGCACATGCTGGCCGGCCGGATTTTCGCGGAAGTCGTGATAGAACGACATCACACCATGCACTTCGGCCTTGGACAGGTTCAGATCCTGCGCGATGACCGGCAAGGCGGCCTGCGGCACATAGCCGAATTCGGCCTGGATGGCATGGAGGATCGGCAGCAGCGACCCCTCCATCCCCTTGTGGGCGGTCAGGATTTCCCCGACCCGGGAAGTGACTTCGACAGAATCAAGCATGAGGCGGCCCTTCGGTAGCTGCATGCCGTTGTACGCAGGGCGATAGAGGAATCAATATTGATATATCGTTGTTTGATAGTCTTAGCCTATCGTGCACGCCCCAAACGCGCCGCCGCCTCGATCAGCGCCTGTAGAACCGGCGTCTGCGGATCGCGCCGGGCGGTGACCAGACCGACCAGATGTTCCGCTTCGGGTTCGACGATGGGAATGGCCACCACACCCTGACCGGTGAACATCGCGGCCAGCTTCATCGGCACGACGCTGGACCACAGGCCCGAACGGACGTGGGACACCAGCGCGATGGTGGAATTGCTTTCCACCATCGCCTGCACCCGCGCGCCCGCTTCTGCCAGATGCTGGTTGACGATCCGGCGGTTCTGCATGTCGGCGGTCAGAAGGCACAAGGGCACCGATGACACCTCGTGCCAGGTGATGTGGTCGCGACCGGCATGGGGCGAGCCGGGGGCGCAGAGAAAGCGGTAGAATTCGGTGTAAAGCGGGGTTTGAGTCACCCGGCCCAAGGGTTCGTTGTCCAGATAGGTGATGCCGGCGTCCAGCTCCAGCGTGTCGATGCCGTCCAGGATCTCGGCGCTGGTGCGCGACAGGATGGTCACGCGCATGTTCGGGTGGCGGGCGGTGAAGGGGGCGGTCAGGTCGGCGATCATCGGCAGGGCTGTGGGGATGACCCCGATCCGCAGATTGCCCGACAGGCCGGAATGGACCGAGCGCATCTCGTCCTTCAGCGCCCGGATGTCGCCGACGATGCGGCGCGCCCAGTCCAGCACCCGCTGGCCCTCGGGGGTCAGGCCTTGAAACCGGCTGCCGCGATAGACCAGCTGCACGCCCAGCTGATCCTCAAGCTGGCGGATCGCGCTGGAGAGCGAGGGCTGGGTGACGCCGATCGCCTCGGCGGCGCGACCGAAGTGGCGCTCGTTGGCCAGCGCGATGAACATTTCCAGTTTGTCGATCATGCGACGAACCTGACCGCTTCGGGCGCGGCTGTCCAGCGCCTCTCCTCGGGCGCCTTCGGCTTCTCGTCGAGCCCGCCCCGACGAGCGTCGAAGACGACGAGGAGGCGCGGTTGCGAAACCTTGCCGCGCGGCTTACCTGTAAGCCATGAAACGCTTCATCCCCTTTCTTGGTCGCCCGCCGTTGGTCCCTGTGATCCGCCTTCAGGGTGGCATCGGCACCGGGCGCAATGCCCTGTCGGACGCAACCCTAGCGCCGGTCATCGAAAAGGCCTTCCGCATGAAGTCCGCCGCAGTGGCTCTGGCCATCAATTCGCCCGGCGGCTCTCCCGTGCAGTCCAGCCTGATCGCCGCGCGCATCCGGCGGCTGGCGGCCGAAAGGGAGGTCAAGGTTTACAGCTTTGTCGAGGATGTCGCGGCCTCGGGCGGCTATTGGCTGGCCTGTGCCGGGGATGAGATCTGGGTGGATGACAGTTCGCTCGTCGGGTCGATCGGGGTGATCTTTGCCAGTTTCGGCTTTCCCGAGCTGATGGCGCGGCAGGGGATCGAGCGGCGGGTCGTCACGGCGGGCCGGTCGAAAACGCTGGCCGATCCGTTCCTCCCGCAAAAGCCCGAGGATATCGAGCGGTTGAAGGCGTTGCAGGGCCCGATCCATGAGGCTTTCATCGCCCATGTGAAGGCCCGCCGCGGGGCGCGTCTGGCTGACGCCGACCTGTTCAATGCCGATGTCTGGACCGGGCGGGCTGCGGTGGATCTGGGACTGGCCGACGGGATCGGCCATCTGGTGCCGCGGATGAAAGAGGTCTTTGGCGACAAGGTGCGGCTGGTGCCCATGGGCGTCAAGCGGGGGCTTCTGGCGCGCTTTGGCCTGTCGTTGGCAGATGATTTGCTGCAATCGGTGGAAGACAGGGCGCTTTGGGCGCGCTATGGCTTGTGAATGCTGTTCAAGATCATCCTCATCTTTCTCTTTGCCATGGTGCTGGTCGGCATGATCGGCAAGGTTCTGTTTCCCAACAAGTTGGATCGGATGACGGCGCTGCGGCGCAAGGCGGTAAAACCCCCTGTCTGCCCGCGCTGCGGGCGCTATATGGTGGGCAAATCGGGTTGTGACTGCGGGAAGGCGTGACATGCGGGCTTTGGTGACGGGGGCGGGCAAGCGGCTGGGCCGCGAAATGGCGCTGTATCTGGCGCGGCGCGGCTATGATGTGGCCGTGCATTATGCCGCCTCGCGCAAGGAGGCCGAGGAGGTGGTCAAGGAGATTACCGCCCTTGGCCGGCGGGCCTGCGCCCTGCGCGCCGATCTGCTGATCGAGGCGCAGGTTGACAAGCTGGTGCCGATGGCCGTGCAGGGCCTTGGCGGGCCGCTGAGCGTTCTCATCAACAATGCCTCGATCTTTGAATATGACACGCTGCGCAGCGCCACCCGGATGAGCTGGGACCGGCATATGGAATCGAACCTGCGCGCGCCTTTCGTGCTGACGCAGGCCTTTGCGGCGCAGGCGCCCGAGGTGGGCCGTGACGCGGCGGGAGAGCCCGTGGCCACCGGCCTTGTCATCAACATGATCGATCAGCGGGTGCACAAGCTGACGCCCGAGTTCATGTCCTATACTCTGGCTAAGATGGGGCTTTGGGCGCTGACACGCACCGCCGCGCAGGCCTTGGCCCCGCAGATCCGGGTCAACGCCATCGGTCCCGGCCCGACCTTGCAGGGCGCGCGGCAAAGCGACAGCCATTTCGCCCGTCAGCGGGCCGCGACGGTGCTGCAGCGCGGCGCCAACCCCGGTGACATCACGGCGGCGCTTGGATTTTTCCTCGATTCCCCGGCCGTGACGGGGCAGATGATCGCGGTGGATGGCGGGCAGCATCTGGGCTGGCAAACCCCGGATGTGCTGGGGGTAGAGTGACCTTGCAGCAGCTGGATGCGGCGAGTTGTCCACTTTTGGCCTTTCGGTCACAAAGCCGTTACAAATTGTCCTGATTTTTCAGGCATTTGCTGTGTGTGGTAAAATGTTTTCAACAATATCAATGGGTTGAAAATTTGCCCAAAAAATAGGCAAACCGCTGGCCGGGCCGGAAAACAAGGGAAAAACCGCAGTCCTGAAAAGTTCTCCGCAAAGTTATCCACAGAAGCGGTGGACTTCTTCCCTCTTGTCCTTGGCCCCGTATCATTGCAGCCAGAGACGAGAATCGATGTATCGGAAAGGCCTCTTTCTGCATGAGCGAAACGCCCCGCACTGGGCATGAGGTGATCCAGGATTACCTGCGCACGCTGGACGGCAGTCCAGGCGTCTATCGCATGCTGAACGCGGCCTCCGAGGTGCTGTATGTCGGCAAGGCGCGCAACCTGAAGGCGCGGGTGTCAAACTATGCCCGGCCCTCGGGCCATTCGGCGCGGATCGCGCGGATGATCCAGGAAACCGCCTCGATGATGTTCCTGACCACGCGGACGGAACTTGAGGCGCTGCTTCTGGAACAGAACCTCATCAAGCAGCTGAAGCCGCGCTACAACGTGCTTTTGCGCGACGACAAGTCCTTTCCGAACATCCTCATCAGCCGCGAACATCCGTTTCCGCAGATCAAGAAGCATCGTGGCGCGAAGAAGGAGAAGGGCAAGTATTTCGGCCCCTTTGCCAGTGCAGGCGCGGTGAACCGGACGCTGAACCAGCTGCAGAAGGTGTTCCTGTTGCGCAACTGCTCGGACGCGATGTTTGCCAGCCGCACGCGGCCCTGCCTGCAATACCAGATCAAACGCTGCGCCGCGCCTTGCGTGGGCAAGGTGGACGAGGTGGCTTATGCCGCGCTGGTCGAGGATGCCGAGCGGTTTCTAGATGGCAAATCCACCGCCGTTCAGGCCAGTCTGGCGCGCGAGATGGCCGAGGCCAGCGATGCGATGGAGTTTGAACGCGCCGCCGCCCTGCGCGACCGGATCAAGGCGCTGACGCAGGTGCAGCAAAGTCAGGGCATCAACCCGCAGGGCGTGGCCGAAGCCGATGTGGTGGCCGTGCATCTGGATCACGGGCAGGCCTGCGTGCAGGTGTTCTTCATTCGGGCCAACCAAAGCTGGGGCAACCGCGATTTCTATCCCAAGACCGGGGCAGGGGCGGAAGAGCCTGAAATCCTTGAGGCCTTCCTGACCCAGTTCTACGACGACAAGGAGCCGCCGCGGCTGGTTCTCTTGTCGCACCCGGTGGAAAATCCCGATCTTGTGGCCGAAGCCCTGGCCGAACGCGCCGGTCGCAAGGTGGAGCTGGCCGTGCCGCAGCGGGGCGAAAAGGCCGAGCTGGTGGAAAACGCCGCCCGTAATGCCCGCGAAAGCCTTGCGCGGCGGATGTCGGAAACCAGCACTCAGAACAAGCTTTTGGCCGGGCTGGCCGAGGCCTTTGATCTGGACGGCCCGCCCGGGCGGATCGAGGTCTATGACAACGCCCACATCCAGGGCAGCGACGCGGTGGGAGGCATGATCGTGGCGGGCCCCGAGGGCTTTGTGAAGGGTCAGTATCGCAAGTTCAACATCCGCTCCGAGGCCGGGGCGAACAGCGACGACTTCGGCATGATGCGCGAAGTGCTGACGCGCCGGTTCGAACGGCTGTTGAAGGAAGACCCCGAACGCAAGACCGACATGTGGCCCGATCTTCTGCTGATCGACGGCGGGGCGGGGCAATTGTCGGCGGTGAACGGCGTTCTGGCCGAATTGGGGGTCGAGGATGTGGCGGTGATCGGTGTGGCCAAAGGCATCGACCGCGACGCGGGCAAAGAGGAATTCCACCGCGATG
>JALQYS010000066.1 GCA_023254015.1 Paracoccaceae bacterium | reverse complement strand
GTATTTGCCATGGGCTGAACTCTCTTCGGTCTTGTGTCTATCTGATCGCACGAAAGCCCGAAGCCCCCTTCGTTCGAAGGAGAATCGTTCACGCCTTAAGCGGGCCCACGCGCATGTGGGGCGGCGCATAGCCCGCGCCGCCGGATTATGCAACCGGAATCAGCGATCGCGGAACTGTGGCTGGCGCTTTTCAAGGAAGGCGGCCATGCCTTCTTTTTGGTCCTCGGTGGCAAAGGCGGCGTGGAATGCACGGCGTTCGAACAAAAGCCCCTCGCGCAGCGTGGTTTCCAGCGCCCGGTTGACCGATTCCTTGACCGTCATCGCGATGACCGTCGATTTCTCGGCAATCTTTGCGGCGACCTTCATGACCTCTTCGCGCAGCTGGGCTGCTGGGACAACGCGGCTGACCAGACCGGCGCGTTCGGCCTCGGCGGCGTCCATGAAGCGGCCGGTCAGGTTCATGTCCATCGCCTTGGACTTGCCGACAAGGCGCGTCAGGCGCTGCGTGCCACCCATACCGGCCACGATGCCAAGGTTGATCTCGGGTTGACCGAATTTCGCGGTGTCGGCGGCGATGATGAAGTCGCACATCATGGCAACTTCACACCCGCCGCCCAGACAATAGCCCGCCACGGCCGCGATCATCGGTTTGCGCACGCGCGCAATTGCCTCGGCCTCGGGGCCGAACAGATCGTCGAAAAAGACGTCGACATAGGATTTCCCGGCCATCTCCCGCACATCGGCACCGGCGGCAAAGGCCTTGTCCGACCCGGTCAGAACGATGCAGCGCACCTTTTCGTTCCGGTCGGCCGCCGTGATGGCCTCGGCCAGTTCCGACATCAGTTTGGTGTTCAGTGCATTCATAGCATCGGGGCGATTGAGCCGGATCAGACAGGTATAGTCTTCGATCTCGACGATCAGGGTTTCATAGGCCATGGCAGTGGCTCCTGTGGCTTTCGATTGCGCGGAGTCCTAGCAGTAACGCGGACGTTATCAAGTCATCTCTGACAGGTCGGGCAATGGAAGGACGACCGGCCCGATTGCACCGTTCGGGTGATTTCGCCCGGGCAGCCCGGGGTCGGGCAGGGCTGGCCCTCGCGGTCATAGACGCGGAAGTTGTGTTGAAAATATCCAAGCTCTCCATCGGCTTGGCGGTAATCGCGCAAGGACGATCCGCCGGCGGCAATGGCCTCGGCCAGAACGTCACGGATGATCGGAACCAGACGCGCCACGTCCCGGGCGGTGATGTCCCGGGCCAGCCGCAAGGGGCTTATCTGTGCTCGGAAAAGCACTTCGCAGACGTAAATATTGCCCAGACCCGCGATGACATGCTGATCCAGAAGTGCTGTCTTGATGGGGGTCGCGCGCCCCTTCAGCCGGGCGGCAAGGTGGGTTTCGTGGAAATCATTGCCCAAGGGTTCCGGGCCCAGCCGCGCCAGAAGCGGGTGGCTGTCCACCTGCGCCGTCGCCATCAGGTCCATCGCGCCAAAGCGGCGGGCGTCGTTGAAGGTGACGCGCGGGCCTCCCTCCATGTCCAGCACCACATGGTCATGCTTGGCGGGCGCGGGGTGGTCGTGGTGGAACTCCCCAAGTTGCGCGCCCGAAATCAGCATCCGACCCGACATGCCAAGGTGAACCAGCAGCGTCTCATCCGTGGACAGATCGGCCAGAATGTATTTCGACCGTCGCCTGAGGCCCAGAACACGCGCGCCGGTCAGCCGTTCGGCCATGCGTGGCGGAAAGGGCCAGCGCAGATCGGGCCGGTTGACGGCGGCGGATTCGATGCGCCGCCCCTCCATCACGGGCAACAGCCCCATCCGGACGGTTTCGACTTCGGGCAGTTCGGGCATGCGACCTCGTGGCGGCATTGAGGGTTGGGGGCTTCCCGCCTATAAGGTGGCCAACCGCAAGGAAGGCAAGCCCCGATGACCAGTGACAACACCACCCATTTCGGTTTTCAGACCGTGCCCGAGGGCGAAAAGGCCGGGATGGTGCATGGCGTGTTCAGCCGGGTTGCGTCGAAATATGACGTGATGAACGACCTGATGAGCATGGGCATCCACCGGGTCTGGAAAGACGCGATGATGGACTGGCTTGCGCCTCGGCCCGGCCAGCGGCTTCTGGATGTGGCCGGAGGCACCGGCGATGTGGCTTTCCGTTTCCTGAAACGCGCGTCGGGGGCCTCGGCTGTGGTCTGCGACATGACCGAACCGATGCTGATCGAAGGTCGCAAGCGCGCCGAGGCCGAGCGGATGGCCGACAGCCTTGACTGGGTGGTGGGCGATGCCATGGCGCTGCCGTTCCCGGACAATTCTTTTGACGTCTACACCATTTCCTTCGGCATCCGGAACGTGGTGCGTATCCCAGACGCGCTGAAAGAGGCTTACCGCGTGCTGAAACCCGGCGGGCGGTTGATGGTGCTGGAGTTCAGCCAGATTCCGAATGAGCTGATGCAAAAGGTCTACGACCTGTATTCCTTCAACATCATTCCGGTCATGGGGCAGATCGTGGCAAATGACCGCGACAGCTATCAGTATCTCGTCGAATCGATACGCAAGTTCCCGGATCAGGAGACCTTTCTGGGCATGATCCGGCAGGCCGGTTTCGCGCAGGCCAAGTATCGCAATCTGACCATGGGGATCGCCGCCCTGCATTCGGGCTGGAAGATCTGATGCGCGGACCGCACAACATCTGGCGGCTGGTCCGCACAGGGGCGACCTTTGCCCGGACGGGCGCAATGACGGTGGTGCTGGAGGCCGTCGATGCCCCCGCCCGGTTGCGGCTTGTTGCCTGGGCCATGGGCTGGCCGTTCAAGTGGCTTGGCCACAAGGGCGATCCTGCCCTGCCGCCGCTGACGCGGGCGCTGACGGCGCTGGGGCCGGCCTATATCAAGTTCGGCCAGATCCTGTCGACGCGGCCCGACATCGTGGGCAATGACCTGGCCGAGCAGTTGAAATACCTGCAGGACAAGCTGCCCCCCTTTGGCCTGGACGAGGCGCGCAAGGCGATTTCCGCCGAATTGAGCGCCCCGGTCGAGGCGCTGTTCGAAACGTTTTCCGAACCGGTCGCGGCCGCTTCGATCGCTCAGGTCCACCATGCCCGGGTGATCGAGACCGGGCAGGAAGTGGCGGTCAAGGTGCTGCGCCCAGGGATCGAGCGGGCCTTCCGGCGGGACATCGACGCCTTCTACTTCGCCGCCCGCACCATCGAATACCTTGCGCCCTTCTCGCGCCGCCTGCGCCCGGTCGACGTGATCGCCCATTTCGAGGGCGTGGTCATGGGCGAGCTGGACCTGCGGCTTGAAGCCTCGGCCGCGTCCGAATTTGCCGAGAACACCAAGGCGGACGAAGGGTTTCAGGTGCCGGCGCCAGTATGGCGGCTGTCAGGGCGCACGGTACTGACCTTGGGCTGGGCCGAGGGAATTGCGCTGTCGGACAATGCCGCCATCGATGCGGCAGGGCATGACCGGGTGGTTCTGGGGGCAAGAGTGCTGACGCTGTTCCTGTCGCATGCCCTGCGCGACGGGCTGTTTCATGGCGACATGCATCAGGGCAACCTGAAGGTGGCCGCGAACGGCGACATCATCGCCTATGACTTCGGCATCATGGGGCGGATCGATGAATATACCCGCCGGGTCTATGCAGAAATCCTTTACGGATTCATCCGGCGTGATTACCGCCGCGTGGCGGAGGTGCATTTCGAGGCAGGCTATGTGCCCGCCAACCGCGACATCGACGAATTTGCCCGCGCGCTCCGCGCCGTGGGCGAGCCGATCTTCGGCATGGAGGCCAGCCGGGTTTCGATGGCGCGGCTCTTGTCGTTTCTGTTCGAGGTGACCGAGAAATTCGGCATGGAGACACGAACCGAGCTGATCTTGCTGCAGCGCACCATGGTGGTTGTCGAAGGCGTGGCGCGCGGTCTGGACCCGCATATCAACATCTGGGAAGTCGCAAAGCCGGTGGTCGAAGGCTATATCACCCGCAGTCTGGGGCCGCTGGCCTTGCTGCGCGATCTGGCGCAGACCGCACGGGTGCTCTCGCGCTTTGGCCCACGCCTGCCAAGGCTGGTGGAACAGGCGCTGATCGCGCAGGCCGAATTGCCCCCGCCGGTCAGGCCGACGCGCACAAGGCGCAGGCTGGCACAGCTGGCACTTGGCCTCGGCCTCTTCGGTCTTGGCCTCTGGCTTGGCCAGGCGCTTTAGATCGCCGTCGATGGCGCCCGCAGCGCGCTGATCCGTGAGGCGGGCACTTCGATTCCGCCGTCCAGCACAAGAATGGCGCCGGCGGGGCCGCTGCGCGCCTCGATGATCCGGGCGTAAGATTCGACGGCGGTTTCGCCCAGCAGCGTCTCTCCGGAATAGCTTTCCAGCGAAAGCATATACGCCCCCTCAGGCAACGGATCGCCTGCGGCATCGCTGCCATGCCAGTCGTAAAGCCCCGCCTCGGCCGCCACCTCCTCGCGCGAGACGACAGCCCCCCAGGCGTCATATACAACCAGCATTGCCCGATCCGCCCCGATGGCCGGCGACAGCTGCATCGTTACCGGATCCCCTTCCATCCAGACCGGCGCGTCCGCCCGGGCCTCTTGCCCGACCCAGGAGGCAAGCTGCGACATGCTGAGAACGGACATCTGGCTGCTCAGATTCGTTAGAAGCTCGTTGGTGCGGGCCTGCTGCTCTACGCCGGAAAACGTGGCAAGCTGGGTTGCGTAATCGGTGGAATCGATGGGGTTCAACGGATCCTGGTTCTGCATCTGCGCGGTCAGCATCTTCAGGAAGGTATCGAAATCCGAAGAAATCAGCGGCTTGGCCCCTGCGGTCTGCGGGGCGGCCGAAAAGGCCGAGATCGCGGCGGTCGTCATGATTTTCTCCTAAAGGCGCAGGTCAAGCCCGCTGTTGTGATATGGGTTCAATGGGGCGGACATTTCGGCAACAGGCCCCGCAGGCGACGTCTCTGTCACCGCGGGGGCGGCGACGCCTCTGTCGTGCATCTGCGATTTGCCTTGCCCGCCTTCGGCCCAGGTGCCGAAACTCAGGTTGCCGGGTTCCAGCCCCAGTTGCCGCAGTTCGGCGATCAGATCAGGCAGATGGCGGCGCATCAGGTCCAGCGTTTCGGGCCGTTCGGCCGACAGGATAATCGACAGGCTGTCCCCCTCGGGCCGAAAGTCGAAATGCAGCTTGCCAAGGTTTTCAGGTGTCAGTGTCAATTCGATCCGACCCGGCTGTTCGGGCGGGTTAAGAGAAAACGCCGTGGCCACTTGCTGCACGGGATGGGACGGCCCGCTTCGCGCCAGTGCGGGCGAGTCCTGCGTCATCTCGATCCGGTCGAAAGGGGCCACGTTGACTGTAGATGGTGCGGCGGGGCCATCGGGCGATGTCGGCCCCAAAGCAAGCTCAGCTCCTGCAGGTGCGGCGGTTTGATCGATCGAGGCCTCGGCCCTCGCCTGCGGACGGGCTGGCTCGGCCGCTGCCGAGCGAACAGACCGCGCCTCTTCGGCCGCTGCCGCGGAGGGGTGATCGGGAAAGGCCCCGGCTTGGGCGGGTGGATTGGCTTGCCCGGCGGTTGGGGGCTGGAAAACGCGCTCATCTGCCGCCGCAAGGACGGATTGGATGCGTTTGGGCGCAGGCCCAGAAGTGGGCGGGGCAACCTCGGCATGTTGTTCCGGCAGAGGGAGGGCGTCTCTTGGCATGTTTGTCACCGTCTGTCGGGCCTCTTGGTCCGGCAACCCCTCCGCCATCAAAGGTGGCGTCTCTGGCTGTTTCGGTGTCTGGGGTCCGGCCAGATCTTTCTCTGCCGGGAAAGCAGAGACATTCGGGGGTGAACCTTTCTGTGGCACCCGCAAGGTCGGCGCTGCGATTTCTTGTGACGTTGCACCTTCGCCCAGGATGCGAAGCGCGGTCTCGGTCGGCCCGGGCCACCTGATCTCTGGTGACCGCTTGCCGGGAATGGGTGCAGACGTGCCCTTTTGACTTGACGCGATGGGAGCGGCAGGAAGCACAGGCTCTGTGTTGCCTTCCTGCGGCGAGGCAGGGGCATGATCTGGGGATCCGTGTTGAAGGAAAACCGACGCAGGACGCCCCGTCGCAGGTGCCGCACGCACATCGGTTGCGGGGGCAAGCCGCATCGCCAGCCCCCGATCTGCCGGCGCGATCACAGGGCTTGGCAGAGGAGAGGGGCCGATCTGGATGGCAGTTCTGACCGATGGCTCGGGGAGTATTGCCTTGGTCAACCGGGATTCGTCTGTTTGTGGCGCGGCCAAAGGACCGGGGGCCGCCGGGACTGCGCGATCCCTCGGCCACACGGCGGACGAATCGTCGGGCATCAAGGCTGTCGCGATTTCGTGGTCATGAAGGGGCATAGGGTCAGGAAGGACCGGTTCGGCTGATCCAGTGGACGCCACCGCCCGGTTCGGGAGGCCGAAGGCCGGACGCTGGCCATCGTCATCCCTCGCGGATGCGCCGGGCGCGTCGAGAAGGCTATCAGAAACCGGCTCTGGCAAGGTGGTCTGCACGTCGGTCTGCGATGCGGGCGGTGTCACTTGAGGCATGTCCGCAACAGGAGGTGGCGCATTTACTTCAAGCGGGACAGGGCTGGCTTGCGCCAGGACCCCCACGCATGCGTCAGCCAAAGACGGTCTTGCAACAGCAGTCGGGGCGCCAGTCTCGGGTTCAGGCAGGACGGCCGAGACCATTTGCCCTGCCATGGCAATTGCGCCCAGCGGACTGATCGGCCACGCGACATCGGACGGCGTTGCAAGCGATTCGTCTTCAGGATCTGCAAATTCCTTTGCCAGTGGAACCTCTGCGTCCGCAGGGCGGCTGCCCCCGGCCTGAACCCCAGTCTGACCTGTGGGCAGACTGACAGGCGACGCCAAGGCCAGAAAGGTCAGGCCGAAAGAGGGATCCTGCGGCAGTACATCGCCCGTGGCACCCCCGAGCGGCAGCCCGCGTGTTGCGGAGCTGGCCGAATTTGTCAGTGCCTCTGCCCCCTGCACCTGCGTTTTCCTTTCAACCTTTGCCGCACCTGTTTCTCTTCTAATCGCCAGATGATTACCGATTGTTTACCGCAACCAGAGACAGTCAGGAGAATTCGATACAACTGAGGTCCGGATGTCCGATTTTCTTTCCCCTGCCGTATTCCGCCCCCTGTCCCAAACTGGGCGCGAGGATGCTCTGCGGACCAAGGCCGCGCAGCTTGAGACTGCCTTTCTTGCGGAAATGCTTTCGTTTTCAGGGCTTGGCACCGTGTCTGACGGTTTTGGCGGGGGGGCGGGCGAAACGCAGTTTGCCTCGTTCCTCCGACAGGAGCAGGCCCGGCTCATGGTGGACAAGGGGGGCATCGGGCTTGCCGGAATGATTTTCGAATCGCTGATGGCGCGTGAAGGAGCTGGAAATGGATCAACTTGAGAAACTGCTGGAGGAAATCCGGCAAGCGGCGCTGGTGGCAGACTTCGAGCGCATGACCAGCCTGTTGCCTCAGGTCGAACAGGCGCTGGGCGAAGCACCGCCCCCGAAAAACGGGCAGGTTCTGAGCAGGCTCAAGGCGCAGGCCGAAACGAACCTGCGCCTTCTTGATGCCGCACGCCGGGGGATTCATGCGGCCCGGCGGCGGGTGGAAGAGGTGATCCGCACCCGGCAAGGCTTGCAGACCTACGACAGCCGCGGCCAGCGGGCCGATATCGTCCCACCCGGCCCGACCGCGGGGCGGTTCTGAGAAGCCATGATCCTTCAAATGCCGCGCAAATGGCAAGCCGGCATTAGGACACTGTTAGGGGAACCCCTGCTTTGATCGGCCTGCATCCCATGACGGGGTGGCGCGCGGGCAAGACTGCCGGACGCACAGGCCAGAATGACCCTACCGCCAGGGCCTTGAGCCCGGGCACCCCCCATGCCTGCGCAAAAGCGCGGGCCGACCGAGAAGGATCAGGACATGTCGTCCATTCTTACCAATACCAGTGCCATGGTTGCTCTGCAGACCATGAAGAACATCAACACCAACCTCAACCGCACCCAGCAAGAGATTTCGACAGGCAAATCTGTCGCGACGGCCAAGGACAATGCGGCGGTCTGGGCGATTTCGAAGGTGATGGAATCGGATGTGAAGGGCTTCAAGGGGATTTCCGACAGCCTGTCGCTGGGGTCGTCGAGCATCGCCGTGGCCCGCGAAGCGGCCGAGACCGTCACCGATCTGCTAACCGAAATCAAGGGCAAGATCGTTGCCGCCCAGGAAGAGAACGTTGACCGGGCCAAGATGCAGACCGACATCGTGGCGCTGCGCGATCAGATCGCCTCGGTCGTCGGCGCCGCGCAGTTCAACGGGCTGAACCTGATCAAGGGCACCGATGACGTCAACATCCTGTCCTCGCTGGACCGTGCGCCCAACGGCAACGTCACTGCCTCGAACATCACGGTGGGTCGCCAGGATCTGTCAACCAGCGCCGGCACCTATGGCACCGGCACGTCGCTGGCGGCCAATGCCACCGTGGCCGACAGCGCGACCGCCGTTGCCTCGACTGGCAACACGGCCGAGATCACCTTCGCTGGCACCTGGGCTGCGAATGACACAGCCACCTTGACGGTGGCCGGGGTGGATGTGAACTACACGGCGACAGGCTCATCGGTGTCCGACATCGCCGCAGCTTTCGCCGGGTCGATCAATGCCCTGGGGCTTGAGGGCCTTTCGGCCTCGAACACAGCCGGGGTGCTGACCATCACCTCCACCCGGGCGTTTGAAGGGCTGACCGTCGCGCAAAGTGCCAACTCGGCCGGGGGCGGGACCTCTGACATCACCCAAGTGAATGGTGCGGCCCCGACCGGATCGAATTCGGCGACCAGCTCGACGATCGGCCAACGGGCCGAAAAGATCGAGTTCTCGACCTCGGCCGCCGTGAATGAGGGCGATGGTTACAAGGTTACCATCGGCAGTTCGTCCTACAACTACATCGCCGGCAAGGGTGAAACGATGGAGGATGTGGCACGCGGGCTGAAGGTGGCGATCGATTCGGCCGGGATCACGGGGGTGACCACCTCGGTCACCCAAAGCGACACCGGCGGCTGGACCTTGAACGTCGATAATGATGGCACTGGCTCTGCCAGCCTTGCCTTCTCAAGCACCGGCAATGCAGGGGGCAAGGCCTCCGGCGGGTTGTTCGGGCTGGATGCGATCGATGTGACGACCAATGCCGGGGCGGATGCCGCGCTGAGCAACATCGAAACCATGATCTCCCGTGGTATCGACGCGGCGGCGGCCTTCGGTTCGGATCAGAAGCGCATCGAAATCCAGAACAGTTTTGTCGGCAAGCTGACTGATGCAATGAAGGCGGGAATCGGCTCGATGGTCGATGCCGATATGGAAGAGGCTTCTGCGCGGCTGCAGGCCTTGCAGGTGCAACAGCAGCTTGCAACGCAAGCCCTGTCGATCGCCAACCAGGCGCCGCAGAACATCTTGTCGCTGTTCCGCTGATGACGGGGGCCGGGGGTTCGCCCCCGGCCTTTTCCCACACCCCTTGATCCCCGGAGGGATACCCCGTGATTGCCCAATCCGCCGCGGCCCAAGCCGCCTATGCCCGCCCCGAAGCCCCACAGCGCAGCCCGCGCGCGCTTGAATATGACCTGCTCGCGCGCGCCACCAAGGCGTTGTCGGATGCGGCAAACCGCCCGTCCGACGGTTTCACGTCCCTTGTTGCGGCACTGGACGCCAATCTCCGGCTTTGGTCCACACTCGCCGCCGATGTCGCCGAATCCGGAAACGGCCTTCCGCCCAAGCTTCGGGCCCAGCTCTTTTATCTTTACGAATTCACCGCCCAGCACAGCCGAGCCGTACGCGAACGCCGGGCCTCTGTCGATGTGCTGATTGACATCAACACCGCCGTCATGCGCGGGCTGCGCGGGCAAGGGGGGGCAGCATGACCGGCCTTGTCCTGAAACTGGGGCCACATGAACGGGTGCTCATCAATGGCGCGGTGATCGAGAATGGCGAAAAGCGATCGCGCCTTGCCATCATGACGCCTCATGCCCACATCCTACGACTGCGCGACGCGATCCATCCAGAAGAGGTCAACACTCCGGTCCGGCGTGTTTGTTACATTGCGCAACTTGTCCTGTCGGGGGACGCTGACCCTGGCGAAGCGCGCATGCAGCTCTTGCGCGGGATAGAACAGTTGAGTCAGGTCCTGACCGATCATGACAGCCGGTCGCTTCTGACCCAAGCCACCGCAGCCGTGCTTGAAGATCAGCACTATCAGGCGCTCAAGGCGATACGTGGGCTGTTGCCCCGAGAGGAGCGGCTTTTCGCTGCACGAAGGACATGAGCTTTGTCCCCGCCTTGCCTTATTCGGGCTACTCGGGCTGGCTGTTCCTGAAACGAACAGCCGCCACCCAGCAGGCTGTTCTGAAGGCCCAGCCCGAGGCGCAGCGCGACGAAGCCTATTTTCGGGCCAACATTGGCAAGATCGATACGGCCGAACAACTTGTGGCAGACAGACGGTTGTTGAAAGTGGCGCTCGGGGCATTCGGCCTGCAGAGCGACATCAACAACAAGGCCTTCATCCAGAAGATTCTGGAAGGCGGCACGTTGAAGGAAGGTAGCCTCGCCAACCGCCTGGCAGACAAGCAATATCAGAAACTTTCGGCGGCCTTCGGTTTTGGTGATTTCAAGACGCCGCGCAACAAGCTGTCGGATTTTGCGGACAAGATACTGACAGCTTATCAGGCTCGCAGCTTTGAGGTTGCGGTCGGAACCCAGAGCGACGACCTACGGCTGTCACTGAATGCCGAACGCGAGCTGAGTGATCTTTCGAGCCGCACCAAGTTGTCGAATGATGCCCGTTGGTATTCGGTTCTGGGTAGCCCGCCCTTGAGGCGGGTGTTCGAAAAGGCACTTGGTCTGCCCTCTTCCTTCGCGACGCTTGATGTCGACAAGCAGTTGGAAATGATGAAGGATAAGGCTCAGGCTCAGCTCGGGACGGACAGTCTGGCAGAGCTGGCAGAGCCTGAGGCCATGAATACCCTGCTGCGACGCTTTCTGATCCGGTCCGAGACAGAGGCCTATCGCACCCAGTTCGGGGCAGGCACTGCTCTCAACCTGATGCAGACGGCAGTGAACTTTGCTCGGAACCGGCAGGCGTGATGTGTCAACGGGCTATCCCTTTTTCCCAGAGACAGGGAGGTGAAAGATTGGCGTGATCTTGAGCCGTTGAACCCGATCGGGCATTTGGGCAGGTCTTTTCTGGGTGTTTCCGGTCAAGCCCATTCGTGGCCCAAGGTCAGAATTCCCAGCGCTCAGACGTCATAGAGCGTCTCCATGACTCCCGTTCACGACATTGCCAGAGGGTATCCGGCGCGCTGTCAGACAAATCCGGGAAGGTGCCGAGCCATGCGGAGCATGACCACCGGCATGGCTTGATCTGGGCAAGAACCCGTTCCAGGTTCACGCGGTCAATGTTGCCGGGGGGCTTGTGGCGTTCGTTTCTCGGCCGGGGCTAGTTGACCGCCGATGGGCCCGTTTCGCGGGCAACAAACTTCCAGGTCGTCGCGGCCGGATCAGCGCCCGCGCGTCCAGCCGCCGGATTTGCCCAGCCTGACGGCCAGCGACACGGTGGCGTATGTGACGAAGCCTGCCGGGTCTTGCAGGGCAAGGGCGGCCAGGCGGGCTTTGGTCAACCGGGCTTTGCCCTCTCGCGAAAGAAGGCCGGGATACAGTCGGTCAATCTCGGCCACGCCTGCATCCTGACGACGGCGGACGCGGGTCAGGGCAGCAAAGCCCTCGATCATCGGCCAGTCATAGGGGCTCGCGACCTGCACGCGTTCTTCGGGAGTGAATTGCAGGCGCACAAAGGTATCATCCGAAATGAGCGCCGGAAACGCGCCCCATCGCGCGCGGCCTGCGGCGTTGACGGCAAAAAGGCCAAAGCCGGGGGCGGTGCTTTGGGCGAAGGGCAGGCGCTGCCAGAACCGGGCATAGGCGCGGGTGATGGCGCTTTTGGCGCGAGGGATGCGGGGGGTGGCCCCGGCATAGCGGGGTGCGGCAGTGGCCAGCGCTTGGGCAAGCTCTGCCATGACTGCCGGCGACACGATGACATCGGCATCCAGATAGGCCCGGGTATCACCCTGCGCGACCCGGTCGCCCGCGTTCAACGCGTTGGGTTTGCCACCCTGCGCCAGATCCAGCACCTGAAACCCCCAGCCCGCCGCCTGCGCTGCCCCCGCCATGGCCTGGGCACGGGCGGCGGTGGCATCGCGGCAGCTATTGGCCACCACAATCGCCTCGGCCCCGCCGGGCACCGGCTTGCTGGCAAAAAGCGCGGCCAGGCAAGGGCCGATGTAGCTTTCCTCGTTCGAGGCGGGGATGATGACGCTCAGCATGCGGCACAGCCTTTGGCCAAAGCCTGCCAGCGCGGATTGTCGTCCCTCAGATGCCGCAGGGCCCCCCATGACCCCCATTTGCCGGGGCGATAGACATCGACAAAGGCGTTGAAAGGTTGATCGGATATCATGCGCCAACCTGCAAGAAGCTCCGTGTAAAGTTGCCCCATTTCGGAGGAATAATTAATCTTTTGGAAAAAGGTCGAAAGTTCTTCGTCTTCGATTTGCGTGCCCAGACCCACCACATGCGTGCCGCCCTCATACATCACCAGCTTCAGCCCCCGCTCGGCGGCGATTGCGGCATGATAGGGCAGGATCTCGGTCAGAAGGTGGGTCAGGGTGTCATCGGCGGTGCCGGTGACCGACCCGTCGCGCAGCTCGGCGGCGGCCAGTTCATTGGCAAGCTGGAAGGGATTGGCCGGATCGGCGGCGCGCGATTGCACGAGCCAACCTTTCACGGTCAGCGCCTTTTCGTCCGATCCCAGAAGTGCTGCAAAATAGCCGGTGACGGCATAGGCATCAAAGCTTTGCGCCGGGGGCTTGCGCCCTTCGGCCACGACCAGCGGCGCATCAAGGATCTGCGTCTCCAGTCCCAGCCAGCCGGTCTGCACCGCGATCACCCGACGCAGGCGGCCCGGATCGTTGGCGAAAACCTTGGCCCAGAGATCTGCCACTTCGGCCGCGCGGCGGGCATAGAATTGCACCCAGGTGCCCTCTTGCCCCCAGAGCGCCTTGCCCTGCTCTTCGGCCCAGCGGGCCTGGGCAAACTGCCAGTTCCAGACCTCGTTGGAATATTCCAGATGCGCAACCAGGCCGGAGTTCAGGCCGTCATGCACCATCTGCGCCCAGTCGCGCACCAGCGCATCCTCGGCCAGATGGGGGATGGTGAACCACGGGTCCGCGTTCAGCTCATTGGCCAGCGCGATCAGCGTTTCCATCGGAACGCCCAGACGCGCCCAAGTGTAGTCGCCCGGTTTCGGGCGGTCACCCGAAAGGGCCAGCGGACTGTCGTTGGTTGCCATCCAGTCCATGAAACGCAAGAGCCGGGCCCCGCGCAGACGCGCCAGCCAGTCAGGGTTGAAGATCTGCCCCGCCGCCAGCGCCGCCGCTCGATCCTGACGCACGACCACGATGTTGCGGATCGGATCGGCCGGATCAATGGCCGTCAGGTTTAGCACGACCGCCCCGTCGCCGGGGGTATAGTCGAACAGGATGCGGCCAGACGCGGCCTCTGCCACCCGGGCTCGGCCCTCGACGGCCAGCGTGCCCTTGCCCTGCCATGTCAGCAGATAGCGGCCGGCCACCCCGCCGGCATCGGCGGGCAGGTCGGTAAGGATGAGCGTGGCGATGGCGGAAAGTTCGGGCGGAAGCGCCTTTGGCCAGCCGTTTTCATCCAGATAGCCCTTGGCCGCAAGATCGTCATGGTCCCAGCCGCCCCACTGGCCGGGCAGATGGCCAACCCAGGGCCGGGCGGTTTTCATCACGTTCAGAAAGGGTTGCTGCACGGACCAGTCGTTGACCCCGGCCAGGCCGAACCCCAGATTGTCGTTGGTGATCGGGGTAAGAGCTGGCAGGGCAGGGGGGGCGGGGTCGGCCGTTTCCACCTTGGCCTGCGTCGCGGCGGGCCCCCCGGCCGTGACGGCTTGCCATGCAATGCGCTGCAGGGCGCGGGCCTGTTCAGTTGTCAGATGGGCGTCGCGGCTGGTCCAGGCGCGGGTCAGCTTGGCGGGCAGGCCTTCGGGCGATTGGCCCAGGACCGCACTGGCGATGACCATGGCGGCAAAATACTGCCCCTTGCCGTTCAGGTGGATGTCGTCCGAGAAAACCGCGTCCAGCCTGTCGATCCCGGGCACCTCGCCTGCGCCAATCGCCTCTTCCAGCCGGGCCAGCGCCTGAGCGGCGGGGATGACCTGCACGCCCTCGCCTGCGGCGTCCTGCCAAAGCGGCAAGTCCCGGGCCAGCCGCTCGCGCCAGGGCAGGGCGGCCTCGGGGTCGTCGGGGCCGGGGGTGCGGCTGGGCCAGCCTTCGAAGAGATAGACGCGCACCTCGGGATTGGCCTCGCGCGCAAGGGCGGCAAATCGGGCGACGTTGCCGGCGGTGTCCGACCATTGCACATGGCCGGCAATCGGCACCGCCTCGGTCAGGATCAGCACATCGGCCGGGCGCAAGGCCAGACGGGCGCGGGCATCGGTGCCCTCGGCCTTGGCCGAATGGTCCCAGTTATAGGCAAGGCTGGCGCCGTTGATGATCTGGGTTTCCACGACGGTTGGACCGTCCATCTGCCGCAGGGCCGATTCGGTCAAGACGGGCAGGCTGCCGCCGAACAGGCTGTGACCTACCATCAGCACATCTGCCAGAACCGAAAACACCGACATGACCTATCCCTGCCCGACGCCAGTGGCAGGATAGCGGGTCACGACCTGCCAGACCACCTCTTGCAGGGCGTTTGCCGCTTCGGCCGCGGGGGCGGTGGCGGGCGTACCATCAGCGCGGTTCAGCTGTGCTGGAAAGCCGACGGGCGTGCGGTGGTAAAGAACGGCGTAATGGGTCATGGCGATCAGCCAATGGCCAAGGTCGTTCAGATGGATGTTGTCGGCAAAGAAATCGGTGCGGCTGGTCAGGCCGGGGATCCGGCCCGCCTCGGCCGCCCGGGCGGCGGCGGCCATGACCTGCCCGCCGGGCATGACATGGATCACCCCCCCTGCCCGCGCCATGGCCGGGCGCAGCACCTGCGCCTCCCACAGGGCGGGCAGATCGGCGTCCAGACGGTTCAGCCAGCCCGCCGGATCGTCCAGCCGGTGCCAGGTTTCGTAAAGATACAGCCGCACATCGGGTCTGGCGTTGCGGGCGAGGCTGGCCCAGTCTGCCAGATGCACGGCGCTGTCGTGATGGCGGATGGCGTCCTGCAACTCGACCATCTCTGTCAGGATCACGGCGTCATAATCGCCGCTTTCCAGCGCCTCGCGCACCGGACGATGGGCGGGATGGGCGTTTTCCTCGGCAAAGCCGTTCACGCGACCCTTCCAGTGATCCGACAGCGAGGCACCCCAACCCAGCTGGCTGTGGTGCTCATGCCCGGCCAGCTGCGCCAGCATCGCCGGCATGTCGCGGCCCACAAGGCTGTGGCCAAGATGATAGATTTTCATAGGCCCCGTGGGCGCGGGCAGCGGTGTGGCAAAGGCGGCCTGCCACGCGGCCTCGCTGAGGGAAGGCCTGCGTAGGGCCTGCCAAAGGGCAAGGCCGGCAGTCATCACAAGACCCGTCAGCAGGATGCGTCGTTGCATGGCCATTCTCCGCATTCGCCCCTGTTCATCGCTGTCATATCTGGTATCTGACCCCGCGAATGACCATAGGCCGGGGGACCAAATGACTCATCTCTGGGTAAGGGCCGAACAGCGCCCGCATGAGGAACGCGTGGGCCTCACGCCCGAAGGCGCGGCGGCGCTGGTCAAGGCCGGCATCCGGGTGACGGTCGAGAAATCCTCGGTCCGGGCGATCCCCCTTGATGGCTATGCGGCGGCAGGCTGCGAGATTGCCGAGGAAAACCTGTGGCCCAAAGCCCCGGCCGATGCGATCATCTTCGGACTGAAGGAGCTGCCCGAGGATGGCACGCCCCTGATTCATCGCCACATCATGTTCGGCCATGCCTTCAAGGGCCAGCCTGCCGGGCAGGTGCTGCTGAAACGCTTCAAGGCCGGGGGCGGCACGCTCTTCGATCTGGAATATCTGGTGGACGAGACCGGGCGCCGCGTGGCGGCCTTCGGCTATTGGGCGGGCTATGCCGGGGCGGCGGTTTCGCTGAAATGCTGGGCGGCGCAGCAGCGCGGCAGCATTGCCGGGCCGGTCAGGAAAGCCGGTTCCAAAGAGGCACTTCTGGCCGAATTGGGGGCCGAGCTTGCAGGGCTTGACCGCCCCCGCGCCATCATCATCGGCGCCAACGGCCGGGTGGGCACTGGCGCGGCGGATCTCTGCGCAGCGATGGGCGTGGCCGTGACCAGATGGGACATGGCCGAAACCGCCAGCGGCGGGCCTTTCCCCGAGGTGCTGCAGCACGAGATTTTTCTCAATTGCATCCTCGCCCGCCCCGGCTGCCCGGTTTTCGTGCCGGCTGCGGCCAAGACCGACCCCGCGCGCAAGCTGACCGTCATCGGCGACATCGCCTGCGATCCGACGTCGGATTTCTCGCCGATCAAGGTCTATGACCGCGCGACCGACTGGGAGGCGCCGGCGCTGCGCGTGGCCGAGAACCCTGTTCTGGACGTGACCGCCATCGACAACCTGCCGTCCCTGATGCCGGTGGAATCGAGCATCGATTACGCCGCGCAGCTGTTGCCCAGCCTCTTGACCCTGCCGGATCTGGGCGCGGGCGTCTGGGGGCGGGCGAAGGCGGATTTCGACAAACACACATCCGGCCTTTAGGCCGATTTCTTGCAAGAAATCGGTCCGGAGTTTTGCAAAACTCCGGGTCGCTCAGTCTGGGAGAGAGAGAATGACGATTCACTGGTGCGGCACGGGGCTGTCGTCGGGTCCGGGTCTGCGGCGTCTGCTGGAGGCCGGGCAAAAGGTGGTGGTCTGGAACCGCACCGTCGAAAAGGCCCGCGAGGTGGTGGGTGATCTGACGGATGACATCCGTCCCTATAGCCTTGAGGCGCTGACCGCTGCGCTGGCACCCGGCGACATCGCCGTGTCGATGCTGCCCGCCGATCAGCATGTGTCGATTGCCAAGGCCTGCCTTGCGGCGGGGGCGAATTTCGTCTCCTCCTCTTACATCGCGCCGGAAATGCGGGCGCTGGACGAGGAATTCC
>JALQYS010000043.1 GCA_023254015.1 Paracoccaceae bacterium | reverse complement strand
AAAGCCGCGCATCAAAGGCATTTTCGCCCGGTTGCAGCGTATTCGCCTCGCCTTCGGGAAGATCGCGGTAATCCGGGCTTGGCAGATCCAGCTCGGCCCGTTTCAGAAAAGCGCGGCGGTTTTCGATATAGCGACCAAAGGACTTCTGCCGCAGGTCAAGGTCCAGCGCCCCCACCCGATGGCCCATCCGCACCAAGGCCGTCGCGACATGCATCGAGGTGGTCGATTTTCCCGAACCGCCCTTTTCGTTCCCGACCACGATAATATGCGCCACGATTTCCCCCACCCAGCCCCGTTTTCAGGCCCTGCGAACTATAGGATGTCTCGGCTAACGAAGGGAATGGCCCTTCGCAAGGGGAATTCCCGGCCCCACACCACAGCCTCGGCACGGCAAAAAGAAAGGGCGCCCGAAGGCGCCCCCTTGTTCGACGACAGTCAGACTTAGAAGCCCAGACCAGCGTATTTGTTCTTGAACTTCGACACGCGGCCGCCGGTGTCCATCAGCTTGGCGGTCTGGCCGGTCCATGCCGGGTGCGACAAGGGATCGATGTCCAGCGCCATCGTATCGCCTTCCTTGCCCCAGGTGGTCTGGGTGCGGAAGGTGGAGCCGTCGGTCATTTTCACTTCGATGAAGTGATAATCGGGGTGAATACCAGCTTTCATGGCGGCTCTCCTTACTCAGCTTTGGCTTTGTAGTTGGTGACTTCGGCGATACGCGCCGATTTGCCGCGACGCGAGCGCAGGTAGTAGAGCTTGGCGCGACGCACCTTGCCGCGGCGGACCACTTCGATCGAGTCGATGTTGGTCGAATAGAGCGGGAACACGCGTTCCACGCCTTCGCCGAAGGAAATCTTGCGGACCGTGAACGAGGCCGAGATGGTCAGACCGCCCTTGCGGCCGATCACGACGCCTTCGTAGTTCTGGACGCGCGAACGCGCGCCTTCGGTCACCTTGTAGCCGACGCGGACGGTGTCACCCGCCTTGAAATCGGGGATCTTCTTGCCAAGCGCAGCGATCTGCTCGGCTTCGAGTTGTTCGATCAGGTTCATGCCTGTCTCCATATGCCTGCGGTGGGTCCGCAGAGGTGGTGCCGCGCCAGAGCTTCTGGTCTTCGACCGGGTCCCTACCTGAGTAAGCCCGCCAGAGATGCCGCCTGCCTTGTCTGTTCGCGCCCCCCGGGCCCCCCATGGCCGGGTGAAGGAACCGGCCGACAGGCAAAGGGAATCGCATCCGCTGGGCCAATGATGCCCCGGACAGGCGGCGTATAGGGAAGCAGGGGGCAAGGGTCAAGTGCTCAAGCTTCTGGCTTGCCATTGCGTGCTAGAGTTGCGTGACGTTGGGTAAGCAGATAGGTCGAGGTGATACGGCCGTCGCCAGTTCTACCGAGAGGGAATTTGATGGCATATTTTCGGGCCTGGAGCGCGTTTGATATGCGCACGTTTGATTTCAGCGCAATGTATCGTGACGCTTTTGATGTTTTTTTCGACCCTGTTCCTGTGATTGTTGAGGGCAAGCCTTACGAGGGCAGTTTCGTCCTGCAGTCCGACGAGCTGGATATCCATGGGATTGCGTTCCATGGGAACGGGCTGGAGTACACCTTGGCGCTGCCCGGCTTTACCGGGGGCCGATTCCATGCCTTTTATCGCTGGGCGCTGGATGAAACTGACGATCCGATCGACGGGTGGTATTTCTCTGACATAGAGGGCGGATGGTATTTCGACATCGGCTTCTCCGGGTTCGACATTGCTGCCGAAGATCTGGTGGCCGCGATGCAGACGCAGCGCCGTGCCGACGACCGACAGTTGTTCGCACAGATGCTTGAGGGGGATGACCGGGTGACGCTGCGGCGCGGCGACGACTGGTTCAGTGGCAAAGCGGGCCATGACACCCTGAACGGCGGCGGCGGGTCTGATACGCTGTTTGGCAAGTCTGGCCTCGACATCTTGATCGGTGGCGCGGGGGATGATCTTTTGTATGGGGGCGCGAATGCCGACCGCATGCAGGGCGATGCTGGAAATGACACGATGGCCGGTGGTGCGGGTCGCGACACGATGACCGGCGGCGAGGGGGCTGACGTCTTTGTCCTTTGGTCTGGGGCCGGGGGGGAGGTGATTACCGATTTCACCGACGGCACCGACCGCATCCAGTTCAACAATGGCCCGACGGGATTTGACCAGTTGACAATCACCGATCTGGGTACCTCGGTGCGGATCGAACACGGGCGCGAGGTGGTGATCCTGTTCGGCGTTGAGCCGAACGTGCTTTCGGCCGAGGATTTTGTTTTCGGCTAAGGGCCGGTGACACAAACAGAAAAGGCCCGGAGGACATGTCCCCGGGCCTTTGTGTTTTGCCAGACAGATCAGGCTTGGACGGTTTCCACCGGCTTGGCTTCGATGGCAGGGGTCTCGGCCTTGGCCGGACGGCCAATCTCGATCCGGCGGGGCTTCATCGCCTCGGGCACTTCGCGCATCAGGTCGATGTGCAGCATGCCGTGTTCATGGGTGGCGCCGGTCACGCGCACATGATCGGCCAGCGCAAAGCGGCGTTCAAAGGCGCGGGTGGCGATGCCGCGGTGCAGATAGGTCTTTTCCGCCGTGTCGGGGGCCTTGCGGGCGGCGACGATCAGCGCGCCTTCCTTGACCTCGACCGACAGCTCTTCGGGGGTGAAACCGGCAACCGCGATCGAGATGCGATAGGCATCTTCGGCGGTCTTTTCAATGTTGTAGGGCGGATAGGTCGGCTGGGCCACATCGGCCGTCAGCGCCCGGTCCATAAGATCGGCAATGCGGTCAAAGCCGACGGTGGCACGGTAAAGGGGGGCAAAGTCAAAACCACGCATGTCATCCTCCAGGAGCGATGTTTCAGGCGTCCGCCCCGTCATCGGGCGCGGACTGGAAAGGCGCCCCGGCCCTTCATGGCACCGGGGACAGTCCTGATGTGGGAAGGCCGAAGGCGGGTTTCAAGAGGGGCAGGGCAGGCGCGCGGCGGGGGGCAGAAGGCGGCTCAGGGCTTGACGAATTTCGCCCCGCCCGCCTGCCCGCCCGACAGCACACGCACCGATCCGCCGGCCCCGCGCGGGGCGATCAGTCCGGTTTCCAGCTCGGCCTGCAATTCCTCGATCCGCCCCGACAGCACCGACCCCAGCGCCACCGGCGCGCCATCGACATCGGCCTTGGCCGAGACGACCGAGACGATCTTCATCTCGCCATCGCGCAGCGCGAAGATCGGCGCACCCGAGGCGCCGAAATCGACCTTGCAGGAAAACACGACGATCTGCGGGGCGCGGTCGAGCACATGGCAGGTTTCCTGCAGCGAGGGCGCGTCGGCCCGGTCTTGCGCATAGGACACCACGCCCACGGCATCGCCCCGGCCGGGGCGGCTGTCGGTGGCAAAGGGCGTGACCTGCGGCAGGCGGATCGGCTGGTCCAGCGCGATCAGCGCCAGGTCAAAGGCCACCCGGTCCAGACTGGCGGCGCCGGCATAGATGTAATCGGGATGCGCCACGCTTTTGCGCACGCCGCGATAGGCCTCGGCGCGGCCATTGCGCCAGCCAGCCAGAAACTGGATGTCCCGATCCGGGATCCGCGCGCCGGTTTCCTTGTCAAACAGGCAATGGGCCGCCGTCAGCACAAGATCGGGGGCAATCAGCGTGCCGGTGCAAAAGCCGCGCAGGCCAAGGTTCAGCCGCCCCACCGCCTGCCAGCCCGCGCCCGCGGCACTGGTCTCAAGGCTGACCAAGGGGCTTTCCTCGGCCTGCGCCGGCAGGGTCACGTCGTCGAGGCAAAAGGCAAGCGAAGCGGCGAGGGCAAGCAGAGGGCGCATGTCGGGCTCTGATCTGGCTACGGAACGCGCCTAGCGCGGGAATGGGGCAGTTTTCGGGCAGGCGGCGCTCAGGCCCGACCTGCCGCGCCCGACAGCATCAGCGGATCAATCCCCATCGACCGCAGCGCGCCCATCCATTTTGACGCATCATCGGCGGCAAAGACAAGGGCCGCGTCGGCCTCGCCGGTCAGCCAGTCGTTGCGGGCGATCTCGGCCTCAAGCTGGCCCGGACCCCAGCCGGAATACCCCAGCGCCAGCAACGCGCGGTGCGGGCCTTCGCCGCGCGCCAGCGCCTCCAGCACGTCGAGGGTCGCGGTCATGCCAAAACCGCCCTCGATCTTCATCGTGGTTGCTCCGCCGCGATAGTCGCGGCTGTGCAGCACAAAGCCCCGGCCCCGTTCGACCGGGCCGCCGAAATGCACGGCGATGTCGCGACCGGCCGGCGCACGGGGGATGTTCAGATGTTCCAGAAGCCCCGCAAAGGTGACCTCCTCGACCGGTTTGTTGACGATCAGGCCCATGGCACCCTCATCGCTGTGGGCGCAGACGAGGATCACGCTTTTTTCAAAGCGCGGATCGCCCATGCCGGGCATGGCCACCAGAAACTTGCCCGTCAGATCCATCGTGTCAGGTTCCCCGAATCGAGGCCTCGTGCCTGAGGTCCAATGTGGGGCTGCGGCCCTGCCGCCTCAAGTCCCGTTTTGTTGCGCGCGATTGACCGGAACGTGATTTCCCTTCGCGGTCGGGCTGCCTATCTTGACGCCCATGAAAACCGCCGCCCTGATCCTGTCCCTTGCCGCCGCCGCGCCCGCCCTTGCCATGACGCAGGAGGACCTGCTGCAGGCCAGCCTTCTGCCCGGATGGCGGATGGAAAGCGGGCATCACATGGCGGGCCTCTCGCTGGAGCTGGCGCCGGGCTGGAAGACCTACTGGCGCAGGCCGGGCGAGGCGGGCATTCCGCCGGTGTTCGACTGGTCCGGGTCTGAAAACGTGGCGGCGGTCAAGGTGCACTGGCCCAGCCCGGTGATGTTCCACACCAACGGCATGCAGACCGTGGGATACAAGGGCGGTGTCGTCCTGCCGCTCGAGGTGGTGCCAAAGGTGGCCGGTCAGCCGGTTCACCTCAAGGCCCGTGTCGACATGGGCATCTGCAATGACATCTGCATGCCCGCCGAGGTGACGGTGTCGGCCGATCTTGATCCGGCAGGCGGCGGGCAGGACGGGATCCGCGCCGCGCTCAAGGCCCGCCCGGCCAGCGGCGGTCAGGGGGGCGGGCAGGGCGGCGTTGGCCGGGTCAGCTGCCGGGTGGAGCCGATCCCGGACGGGCTGCGGCTGACCGCGACGGTCGAGATCGGTGCTCAGGGGCCGGATGAGGCGGTGGTGATCGAACCGGCCGATCCGGCGATCTGGGTGTCGGACGGGGTCTACAGCCGCGCAGGCGGGATGCTGACCGCGGTCAGCGAACTTGTCGCCCCGGGCGGCGTGCCCTTTGCGCTGGACCGCTCTGCCCTGCGGTTGACGGTGCTGGGCGGTGCCCGCGCGGTGGAAATCGACGGCTGCCCGGCCCCCTGATCGAACCCTCCTCGTCGTCTGCGACGCTCGTCGGGGGGGCACTGCGATGAGAAGCGCGGCACGCGCGCACGAAGAGCGGGCCTTACCCCTTACCCCTTGCCGCGCAGATGGGCCTGCAGCGACAGAAGGTCAGCCCAGGCCTCGCGCTTGGCACTCGGGTTGCGCAAGAGATAGGCCGGGTGCACCATCGGCAAAAGCGGCCGGTCCAGCGCCTTGGTCCATGTGCCGCGGGCGCGCATGATGCCCTTGTGCCCGGTCAGCGCGAAAAGCGGCGTGTTGCCCATGACCACGATCACCTTCGGGTCCATCAGCGCGATATGGCGTTCGACAAAGGGCCGCATCATCGCCACTTCGGCAGGTTCCGGGTCGCGGTTGCCGGGGGGGCGCCAGGGCATGACATTGGTGATGTAAAGCGCGGCCTCCGCGTCGGGCGAGGTGCGCGCAAGGCCGATGGCGGCGAACATCCGGTCAAGAAGCTGGCCCGCGCGCCCGACAAAGGGGCGCCCCTCCATATCCTCGTCCCGGCCCGGCGCCTCGCCCAGGATCAACACCCGCGCGGCCGGATTGCCGTCACAGAACACGGTATTGCGCGCGCCTTTCTTCAGCTCGCACAGATCAAATGCGGCAACCGCTTCGCGCAGCGCCTCAAGGCTGCCCGCCCGGGCCGCCGCCGCACGGGCCACCTCGGCCGGATCGACCTGCGGCGCCTCGACCATGAGGGCAGGGGCGAGGTTTGGCCGACCGGCGGCCGGGGCTGCCGCTGCAGCCGCGACGGGCGCGGGCTTGATCGGTTCGGGCAGGTCATAGCGGTCAACCGGCGTATCGCCGATCACCTCATCCACCCCCAGATCGACCTGCCAAGCCAGCGCCGCCAGCGCCGCATGCCAATCCGCCGTGATGTCACCCGCGATTCCCATGCCGCCGAACCTAGGCTCTGGCCTTGCGCCCCACAACCCGGCTTTCTATAAGCCCGCCAAAAGCTGCCATTGGGGGACGTTCATGACCACCTTCCGCGCCCGTCACCTTCTTGGCATCGAACAGCTTTCGCCCCCCGAAATCACCACCGTCCTTGATCTGGCCGATCGCTTTGTCGATCTGAACCGCCGGACGGTGAAATCATCGGACGCGCTGGCGGGGCTGACGCAGATCAACATGTTCTTCGAAAACTCCACCCGCACGCAGGCCAGTTTCGAACTGGCGGGCAAGCGGCTGGGGGCGGATGTGATGAACATGGCCGTGGCGCAATCCAGCGTGAAGAAGGGCGAGACGCTGATTGATACCGCCATGACGCTGAACGCCATGCACCCCGATCTGCTGGTGGTGCGGCATCCGAATTCCGGCGCGGTGAACCTGCTGGCGCAAAAGGTGGATTGCGCGGTGCTGAACGCGGGCGACGGGCGGCATGAACACCCGACGCAGGCGCTGTTGGATGCGCTGACCATTCGGCGGGCCAAGGGGCGGATTCAACGCCTGACGATTGCGATCTGTGGCGATATTGCCCATAGCCGCGTTGCGCGCAGCAATTTGATCAGCGTTGTTTTACCGGCGCCGTTTTTGCCCAGCAGGCCAATGCGCTCACCGGGTCGTACTGCCAGCTCGATATTGCTGATCAACGGTTTATTGCCATACCCTACACTCATGCCATCCAGCACCAGCAATGGATCAGGCGCGGCAATCGGTGCCCTGAATTCAAAACTGAACTGCGAATCCACATGGGCGGCAGAAATCATTTCCATGCGCTCCAGCGCTTTAATGCGGCTTTGTGCCTGTCTTGCCTTGGTAGCCTGCACACGGAAACGGTCAATATAACTTTGCAGGTGCGCCACTTTGCGCTGCTGCTTCTCAAACATGGCCTGCTGCAAGGCCAGTTTTTCGGCACGCTGACGTTCAAAATCCGAGTAGCCGCCGCGGTACAAGGTAAGCGTCTGCTGCTCGATATGCGCGATATGGTTCACAATCGCATCCAGAAAATCCCGGTCATGCGAAATCAGGAACAGTGTGCCGCGATAGCTTTGCAACCAGCTTTCCAGCCAGATCACCGCATCCAGATCCAGGTGGTTGGTAGGCTCATCCAGCAGCAATAAATCAGAACGGCACATCAAGGCACGCGCCAGATTGAGGCGCACACGCCAGCCACCGGAGAAGGTAGCAACAGGCTGCTGCATTGCAGTCTGGCTGAAACCAAGACCATTCAGCAGTTCCGCTGCGCGCGCTCTGGCGCTGTAGCCGTTTACATCAGTCAGGCGCTGATGCAATTCAGCGATCAATTCTCCCTGATGGTCAGCCTCTGCCTTGACTAAAGCCGCTTCGATTTCGCGCAGCTCCACGTCACCGTCCAATACAAACTCAATCGCAGGCATCGGCAGTGCCGGCGTCTCCTGTGCGACATGTGCAACGACCCAGCTTGCCGGCATCTCAAAATCACCTTTTTCAGGGTGCAGTTCACCACGTAGCATGGCAAAAAGTGATGATTTACCCGCACCATTGGCACCGGTTAAACCCACTTTATGACCAGGGTGCAGTTGTAAATTGGCGCCTTCGATCAGGATTTTAG
>JALQYS010000039.1 GCA_023254015.1 Paracoccaceae bacterium | reverse complement strand
TTCAAAGCGCTATCTGCATGAGTTGTTCGGCGACACCAACCAGACGGTATCGCAATTCATCCGCGAAGAGCGTCTGGCCGCCGCGCGTGATCTGATCACCGCGTCACCCGCGCTATCGCTGGCCGAGGTGTCTTACCGCTTGGGTTTTTGCGATCAGGCGCAGTTTTCGCGACTGTTCAAGGCAAGATTCGGCGTTGCGCCGTCAGATTGGCGCAAAGGGGGCGGGCGCTGACCCACACCCTTTGCGCGCTGTTTCAGGCCCGAACCAGCAAGAGCGCTTCCTTGGCCTTCAGGGTCAGCCGCGCGGCCGGGAAGGCGGCGCCGCAAGCCAGCTCTGGGAACAGGGCCAGGATCTCGTCGCGCTGGGCGCTGTCCAGACCCTCCAGCGTCTGCTCGGCCGGCTGGAAGCTTTCCGACCAGGTGCCGTCGGCGCGGATGATCTCGTGGTTGTCAAACAGGATGTGGATGTAGGACACCCCTTTGCTGAGCCGCTGTTCGATGCCGGGCTGGCCAAGAAGGTGCTTGGCCGCCACCAGAACCTCGTGCTCGCCGAACAGCAGTTCGGCACGCGGACCGGTGATCAGCATGCGGTGCTGCGGGCTGACTTGCATGTCGCGTTCCGGCAGCCCGCCCCCCAGCGCCCCCTTGGCGATGCAGACCGGATTGAAGCGCGGTTCCGCGATCAGCTCTGCAAGGCCCAGATCGCGGCGGCCGGCCCAGCGGATGGTCTGGAAGCCGTTGTCGCGGGTCAGAACCAGGTCGCCGGGCCGCAGATCCTCGACCGCAACCTCGCCCTGATCGGTCAGCACCATCGACCCCGGCGTAAAGCAGGCCACCACCTTTTCGATGTTGGTGAAGGACATGGTGCCGATCACCAGACCATCGGCATCCAGGAATTCGACCGTGCCGTTTTCGGGGTTGTTGCTGTCGTAAAGGATGTTGGTCGCCGGATGGCCCCAGGCGGTCAGGTCCAGAACGTCATAGTCGTCGCCGCCTTCGCCGCCATCAACCACATCGCCGATGCCGCCAAACAGGCTGTCGCGGTCATCGCCGCCCAGCAGGGTGTCGTTGCCGCTGTCCCCCGACAACGTGTCATTCCCGGCGCCGCCATAGACTAGGTCGGCGCCATCGCCCGCCGAGACCGAGTCGTTACCCTCTTCGCCCTTCAGCGCGTCATTGCCAGAGCCGCCATAGACGGTGTCATTGCCAAGCCCGCCCAGGACGGTGTCATTGCCCGCGCCCGCCAGCACCATGTCGTCGTCGTTGCCCGACAGGTTGTCAGCCGCGTCGATCCTGTCGCCTTCGGGATCGCCGGCATAGTTGCCGTCGATCAGGTCATCGCCTGCGCCACCCTCCACCACGAAATCGGGAGGGAAGACCTGCGCGCCATCCACGAACACCTGTTCGATATTATAGAACTGCAGCGTGCCGCCGCCGATGAAATGGACCGTGCCGTTTTCCGGGTTCAGCAGATCCCAGTCGATATAGGCCACATCCGCAACATGCAGCGTGTCGTCGTCGGTGCCGCCGGTGGTTACCGTCTCGTAACCGTCGACATAGTCGCCCACCCCGCCATAGAAGACATCGGCATCCTCTTCGCCCAGCATCGTATCAGCCCCGGCCCCGCCAAAAAGCGTGTCGTTGCCGTCCGATCCCTGCAGGAAGTCGTTGCCGTCATCGCCATGGACCACATCGCTGCCGCCCGAGCCGGTGACGCTGTCATCGCCCGCGCCGCCATAGACGGTGTCGGTGCCAAAGCCGCCATAGACCTGGTCATTGCCGTCGCCGCCATAGACGGTGTCGCTGTCGGCCCCGCCATAGACGCTATCATTGCCCTCGCCGCCATAGACCAGATCATTGCCCGCATCGCCGCGCGCAAAATCGTCGCCGATACCGCCGTCAACCAGATCGTTGCCCGCGTCACCCTGCATGTAGTCGTTGTCGGCCCCGCCAGACAGTTGGTCCGCGCCGTCGCCGCCATAGATCTGGTCAGTGCCCGCGTCGCCCTGAACCGAGTCATTGCCCGCGCCGGCAAAGACCTCGTCATTGCCGGTCCCGGCCCAGACGTTGTCATTGCCTGACCCGCCGGCGACAAAGTCATCGCCGCCGCTGGTCCACAGTGTCGTGTCGCCCGTCGCGGCCGAGGCGTTGATCGTGTCATTGCCCTGCGCGGTCCAGATCGTCTCGATCTCAGAGAAGGTGACCGTGGCGCTGCCCGCCGACGCCGTGCCCGCCTCGGTGCCCGAGAAGGTCACCGTCGCGGCCGTGCTGCCTGAATCGATGTCCAGGGTGTCGCCAAAGAGGCTTTCCCCGGTCTCGCCGCCCACCACGGTATCGGCGCCGCTGACGCCCGAGCTCTGGATCAGATCCGACCCGTCGCCCCCATAGATCGCATCATTGCCGGTGCCCGACTGCAGATCGTCATTGCCCGTATCGCCATGAAGCGTGTCATTGCCCGCCGTGGCGCGCAGCACGTCATTGCCCGTGCCGCCATAGACCAGATCGTCGCCGCTGCCCGCGTTGATCGTGTCGTTGCCGTCATAGCCCAGAATGGTGTCGTTGGCACCATCCATGCCATCCACCTGATCGTTCTGCGCGTCGGTGTAGCCGGGCGACATCTGATCGTCGCCCGCAGTGCCATCCACCGCGCCCGAGAACTGGATGTTTTCGATCTCGCTGAAGACCAGCGTGCCGCCGCCGTAGAAGGTCACCGTCCCGGCTTCGTTATTGCCGCCGCCGTAGGTGATCGACTGCACATCGGCATAGTTCAGCACCAGCACGTCATTGTCGGTGCCCGTGGTGACGGTCTCGCCGCCGACCACGCTATCGCCCGCGCCGCCATGGAATGTGTCGGCATCCGCGCCGCCCGTCATGCTGTCGGCCCCGGTCCCGCCGAACAGTAGATCCCTGCCGGCATCACCGCCAAGGGTATCGTCGCCCTCGCCGCCGACAAGCTGGTCATTGCCGCCGCCGGCATAGATCATGTCATTGCCAAGGCCACCATAAATGGCGTCGTTGCCCTCGCCGCCGTAAACCTGGTCATTCCCGGCAGCCGCCATGATCAGATCATTGCCGGCATCGGCGATCACGATCTCGCTGGCAGAGCCGCCATAAACCGTGTCGTCGCCCAGCCCCAGATAATAGGTGCTGCCATCCGCCCCATTGGCGACCGCATCGATCACGTCATTGCCCGACCCGGTGCTGACCTGTTCGATCTGCGAGAACTCGGCGACCGAACTGCCGCGCACGGCGGTGCCCGCCTCGTCCGCGTTGTAGGTCACGGTGATCGGCGTCGAGGTGACGGACCCGTCGTTGAAGCGAATCTCCAGAACGTCGCGGTCCCCCGCCTCTTCGCCGCCGACGATGGTCGTCGTCCCCGTCACCCCGGCCGAGGTGTAGACGTTGAAGATGTCATTGCCGGCGCCGCCATAAAGCGTGTCTCCGCCCGCGCCGACCAGCGCGTCATTGCCGGCATCGCCATAAAGCGCATCCGCCCCGCTGTCGCCGGCCGAGCCGCCATAGATCGTGTCATTGCCGGTGCCGCCATAAATGACGTCGCTACCAAGACCGGCGCTGATCGAGTCATTTCCGCCATAGCCCAGGATCGTGTCGTTCAGCCCATCGGCCCCGTCGATGATATCTCCCTGAGCATCCGTATAGCCGGCGCTCATGCTGTCGTCGCCCGAGGTGCCGTCGACCGCGTCGGCATAGGCGATGGTCTCGATCCCCGTGAAGCTCAGCGTGCCGCCGCCATAGAAGGTGACGATGCCTGCCTCGTTACTGCTGCCGCCGTAAGTGATCGACTGCACATCGGCATAGTTCAGCACCAGCGTGTCGTTGTCGGTGCCGGTGGTGACCGCCTCGCCGCCCGCCACGGTATCGCCCGCGGTGCCATAGATCAGATCGGCATCCGCGCCGCCGTCCAGCGCATCCGCCCCAACCCCGCCCAAGAGCGTGTCGTTGCCCTCGTTGCCCAACAGTTGGTCAGCGCCGTCTCCGCCAGTCAGGCTGTCATTCCCGGTCCCGCCATGAAGTGTATCCGCACCCGCGCCGCCGAAAAGCTTGTCGTTCCCGGTGCCGCCGTAAAGCGTATCATTGCCGCTGCCCGCCAAGGCCTGATCGCTGTCAACGCCGCCATAATAAAGCACCGAGGTGGTGTCGCCTGACCAGTCAAAGGCAGGCAGGCTGTCTCCGGCGCGGATTTCCTCGATCTCGTGGAAATTGACGTAATTTGTGCCTGTAAAGCCGGTCTGGTCGATCACGTCATAGCCGTCGCCGCCATAGATCGTGTCGTTGCCGTTCAGGCCCGAGCCGGTGGTGATGAAACGGTCATTGCCCGCACCGCCGTAAAGCAGGTCATTCCCGGCGCCGCCGTTGATCGCGTCGTTGCCATCATCGCCGGACAGGGTTTCGGCCCCCGTGCCCCCGCTGATCGTGTCATCCCCGCCAAGGCCGTAATAGGCCGAATTCGCGCTATTGCCCGTGGCGTTGATCTGGTCGTTGTTGACCGTGCCCGAGATGGCTTCGATTTCAGAAAAGGTGCCGGTCGTTCCCGAAGCTGTCCCGAAGTAGGCATAGGTACCGGCCTCGGCCCCGGTGAAGGTGACATTCACGCCATTGGGGCTGGTGAAATTGCCAAAGGCGATCCTGTCCTGATCCAGACCGCCCTGTCCGCCAAAGATGGTATCGCCCTGATGGTCGTCGGTGATGTTGAACTGGTCGGCGTCATCCTCGCCATAAAGCGTGTCGTTGCCGATTCCGCCTGACAGCGTGTCATTGCCGTCGCCGCCATAAAGGATGTCGTTCTGGCCGCCGCCGATGATGGCATCGCGGCCGGCCTCGCCATAAACCGTGTCATTGCCTTCGCTGTCGGCGTTGTAGCTGCCAAAGCTGTCGTTGCCCTCGCCAAGGCTGGCCCAGTCATTGCCTGCGCCGCCAAAGACAGTGTCATCGCCGGTGCCGCCATAGATGACGTCATTGCCAAGGTTGGCCACGATGCTGTCATTGCCCGCGCCGGCCAGGATGTAGTCGGCATCGCCCGTGGTTCCGCCCACGCCCTTGCCGTCGGCGTTGTCGATCCGGTCGCCGTCGGGGTCGCCCAGATAGCCCACCTGGATCGTATCTGCCCCCGAGGTGCCCTGCACGATGCCGTCAGTGGTCACCGTCGCCACGGTGCGAATGGTGATAAAGCCGACGTCGCTATTCCCGGAGCCATCGACGATGGTGTAGTTCAGCGTCGAGGTGGTGACATCGGCATCCGAAAACACGGTCACGGTGCCGTCGGCATTCAGGCGCACCTTTTCGCCTGTCCCCAGTGTCACGGTTTGCCCGGCCACAACGGCCGTGCCGTTGATATGGGTGATCTTCAGGCCCGAGTCCGACAGATCGCGGTCATTGGCCAGAATGTCGAAGGTGCGGCTGGAATTCGGGGTCAGCTGGATGGTGTCATCAAGGGCCAGCGCATAGGTCTGAACCGAATCCCCCATGATGAGAAGATTCGAGTCATAAATTGCATCGCCACCATCGGCGATGCCGATCTTGATGGTGTTCACCTGCCCCTGATTGACCGGGGCCTTGAAGGACAGGATGCGCGTCACCCCGTCCATCTCGGTGTTGAACTGGTCGGCGGTATTGTCGCGGTAAAGGTTGCTGTTCTTGTTCTGATTGATCTCGTCGATGGCCACATTGCCTGCCGTGGTGATGGTCACCGGCACGAAGGTGCCGTTCACCCAGACCCCGAAGGCATCGTTGACGTTGGACGAGATGTATTCGGGGAATTCCTCTGACGAGAACACGAATTGCATCGTGATCATGTCGCCGGTCGGAATGAAGCTGGCAGTCAGGACTGCGCCGTCAAAGGTGGCCTGGCCCGCGACCGTGTTCAGTTGGGCGTCGCCGTCCACGCTGCCCGTCCCCATGTCGGAGCTTCGGTTCGCAACCAGGTTGGTGTCAGTGGTTCCGCTTGAGTTGGTGAAATCCGCGACGTTCCCGGTCGACAGGATCACCCCGGTGTCGCTGGAAACCAGTCCGCCCGAAGCGACATTGCCAAGGGTGCTAAGTGCCCCCGAATAGGTGCCAGCCTGCCCGATCGCGCCGGTATAGGTTGCCGAAAGCACCTGAATGCCGCTGCCGAAGATGGCGTTCGCCATGTCAAGGGCAGAGGCCGAGGTGTTGATGTTAAGCTCGGATGCAATAGCCACGGCCGAAACCCCTTACGTATTGAAAATGCTGTGAAGTGCACGGATGGCGGGCGCGATGTGCAACCCGGCCACCCCCTTCCGTCCAACCCGGCAAAGCCCCGCATGGGTCGGAAGGTCGGGCAGGGTCGGCAACATCATCGGTCCACTCCAAAGCACAGGGCAAACGGCCCTCGTCCTGCAGGACGGGGCTGTCTGATCGATCTTGGTTCTCAACGGTCTTGGTGGAGAAAGCGTGGAGCGACTGCGGCGACATCCTGTTCAATTGAGGCAATCTCAAGGCTTCGGGCGCTTCATTGGTTCGGGTGTCATAAGAATGACCGCGCCGAACAGCGCATCAAAGTTCCGGCGTTGCGGGGTTCTGGGGCCCTGAAACCAGCGAAATCCGGTTTCCGCACCGCTCCTCGGGGCGTGTTTGCCGCCCGGGCTGGCCCTGGCCATTCTCAGGGGTTCGGGAAGCGATGCTTGCCCATGTTCTGCCCGAATCCGCGCTATCTTTCGCGCCGGACAAAGGTTCGAAGCGGGGGTTTTCTGGTTAATACGCCGGGTTTTCCGGCGTCAGGCAGCCTCGGTTCCGGCCGCGCTGTCCGGGGCAGAGCGGGCAAAGACAAGCCGGCTGTCGTCGGATTGGTCGGCCCGATAGGCATAGCCGCCCGTCGAAAAGCCGCGCAGGTCGGCCGGATCGACCAGATGGTTTTCCGCGATGAACCGCGCCATCGCGCCGCGCGCCTTCTTGGCCCAGAACGAGACGATCTTGGCCTCGCCGGCCTTTTCCTCAAGGAATACCGGGGTGATGACCGGCAGTCCCAGGGCTTTTTGATCCACCGCGCCGAAATATTCGGTCGAGGCACAATTCACCAGGGCGCGCGCGCCCAGATCTGCTGCCAGCGATGCAAGCGCGCGGGCAGGTTTGACGCCCCACCAATGATAAAGGTCCGGCCCCGCAGGATTTGCCAGCCGCGCGCCCATTTCCAGACGATAGGCTTGGATGCCGTCCAGCGGGCGCAACAGGCCATAAAGACCCGACAATATCCGCAAATGTCCCTGCGCCCAGCGCAGCGCGTCCGCGTCCATCTTGCGGGCCTCAAGCCCGGCGTAGGTGTCGCCATCAAAGAGGAAGGCCGCGGGCTGGCCGGGTGCCTTTGGGTCAAAGGCGGCGAAACGATCGCGGTTCAGGGCGCCCAGCTTGGGCGAGATGTCCATCAGGCCGCAAAGATCCTCGGCGCTCAGGCTGCGGGCAAGGTCTGCAAGCTGCGTGGCCTCGGCCAGAAAGGCGGGCTTGGTGATTTCGAACCCCGGCGGCAGGGCGTGGGGCTTTTCGTTCAGCCGCTTGGCGGGGGAAATCACGGTCAGCATCTTTATCTCCTTGCGGGGGGAACCTAGCCCGGATCAGGCCTCTTGCAAGACGGCAAGAAACGCCTCGCCAAAGCGTTCCACCTTCTGTTCGCCCATACCCGGCACCGCCTGCAGGTCTGACAGGGTGGAAGGACGACGCTCGGCGATGTGGCGCAGGGTGGACTGGGTGCAGGACAGGTATTTGCCTGTGCCGTCTGGCCCGCGCGCAAGCTGCAATTGCACCTCGGCCAGCCGGTCATGGAGCGCGCCAACATCCCGCCCGACCAGCGCCTTGCGCGCCGGATGCAGCGCAGCGGTGCCGGCCCCGGTGATGACCGACAGGAACACCGCGCCATAGCTCTCCAGCTTTTTCGCACCTACCCCGGTAATCCCCATCATCTGGTCCAGCGTCTGGGGCCGCTTTTCGGCCATCTCGATCAGGGTGCGGTCGGGAAAAATCACATAGGCCGGCACGCCCGCCGCCTCGGCCAGCGCCCGGCGCTTGGCCTTTAGTGCCGACAGCAGGCTTGCATCCTCTTCGGCCGCAAGGGTTTTCACCGCATAGCCGGGGCGGGCCCTCTCGACCGTGTCGCGGCGCAAGGTGATGCTTTCCTCGCCCCGCAGGATCGGACGGGCGGCTTCGGTCATGCGCAACGCGCCAAAGCGTTCCCCGTCGGGGCGCACCAGATCGCGGCCCATCATCTGGCGGAACACCGCGCCCCAGGCCGGTTTTGCCAGATCCTTGCCCACGCCGAATGTTGGCAAGGCATCATGGCCCTTCTCGCGCACCTTTGGCGTGGCATTGCCGGTCAGAATGTCGATCAGATGGCCCGCGCCGAACCATTCGCCGGTGCGCAGGATCGCCGACAGCGCCTTGCGCACGGCATCGGTTGCATCGAACACGGCCGCGGGCCGGTCGCAAAGATCGCAATTGCCGCAGGGCTCGGACGTTTCTCCGAAATATCGCAAAAGCACCTGACGGCGGCACCCCACCGCCTCGGCCAAACCCAAGAGCGCATTGAGCCGCGCATGGTCAGCTTCCTTGCGGTTGGCCGGGGCGGGGCTTTCGTCGATCTGCGACCGGCGCAGGCGGATGTCGTCAGGGCCATACAGCGTCAGCGTCTCTGCCGGTGCCCCGTCTCGGCCCGCGCGGCCGATTTCCTGATAGTAACCTTCCACCGATTTCGGCAGGTCGGCATGCGCGACCCAGCGGATGTCTGGCTTGTCGATCCCCATGCCAAAGGCGATGGTGGCGACGACGATCAGACCATCTTCCTGCTGAAAACGGATTTCCACGCGGCGGCGCTCTTCGGCCTCCATCCCGCCGTGATAAAAGGCCGTGGCATGGCCCTCGGCCCGCAGGGCAGCGGCCAGCGTTTCGGTCTTGGCCCGCGTGGCGCAATAGACGATGCCGGACTGCCCACGGCGCGCGGCGGCAAAGGCAAGGATCTGGTCGCGCGGCTTGTCTTTCACCGCGAAGGCAAGGTGGATGTTCGGCCGGTCAAACCCGCGCAGGAAGGTGGCGGGTTGTTGACCGTCGAACAGGCGGTTGACGATCTCGGCGCGGGTTTCCTCATCGGCGGTGGCGGTAAAGGCGGCCAGCGGCACGTTCAGCGCGCGGCGCAATTCGCCGATGCGCAGGTAATCC
>JALQYS010000564.1 GCA_023254015.1 Paracoccaceae bacterium | reverse complement strand
ATCATCATTTGCGTTCCTTGCGGATCCACTCAAGTGGAACGTCGCGCGATTCGTGAATCTGCTTTGGGTGCTGGCGCATCACAAGTATTTTTGATCGAGGAACCAATGGCAGCTGCAATCGGTTCAGGCTTGCCAGTTTCTGAAGCTGCTGGTTCGATGGTTGTTGATATTGGTGGCGGCACAACTGAAGTTGGCGTGATGTCATTGGGCGGCATGGTTTATAAAGGCTCTGTTCGTGTTGGTGGCGACAAGTTTGATGAAGCTATAACGAATTACATTCGTCGCAACTACGGAATGTTGATTGGAGAGCAAACTGCTGAGTTAATTAAGAAAACTATTGGCTCTGCTTTCCCTGGCGCTGAAGTACGTGAAATGGAAGTAAAAGGCCGTAATCTCTCTGAAGGCATTCCACGTAGCTTCACCGTTACGAGCAATGAAATTTTGGAAGCCTTGACTGATCCATTGAATCAAATAGTGACAGCAGTAAAAGCGGCTCTCGAGCAGATTCCACCTGAGTTGGCGTCTGATATTGCCGAGCGCGGCATGAAACAGGAGCCGAAGCTGGCCATTGGCGACGGTGCGCTGGGTTTCTGGACCGCGCTGCGCGAGGTGTTCGCCACGACGCGGGAGCAACGGTGCTGGGTTCACAAGACCATGAACGTGCTGAACGCGATGCCGAAATCCATGCAGGCGAAAGCCAAAGGTCATCTGCACGACATCTGGCAGGCCGAAACAAAGGCTGCGGCCAATGCCGCCTTCGCCTTCTTCGCCGAAACCTATGGCGTCAAATGGGACAAGGCGGCCGCAAAACTGGTCAAGGACAGGGACGCGTTGCTGACCTTCTACGATTATCCGGCGGAACATTGGAAACACATCCGGACGTCAAACCCGATCGAGAGCACCTTCGCGACGGTCCGCCACCGCACGAAGCGCACCAAAGGATGTCTCCGCCGCGAGACAGGATTGGCTATGGCGTTCAAGCTGATGGGCACCTCGGAAAATTGCCCTGACCTTACCGCCGGGATAGAATTCAAGGTGCGTTGGGTTTCTGGGGTTTGACGATGGCGCAGATGGGGTTCCTTGATCTTTCAGACCGCTACGCGAGCCTTGATGCCAAGCGTGACCCTCTGGTCGAGATCGACACCATCGTGCCCTGGGACGAATTCCGTCCGGCGCTGGAGCAGGTCTGGCGCAAGCCCGAGGCGGAGCGCAAGTCGCGGGCCGGGCGCAAGCTGTTGGATGCCGTGGTGATGTTCAAGACGCTGGTGCTGGGCGCACTCTACAACCTGTCCGACGACCAGATCGCGTATCAGGTGCGCGACCGGCTGTCGTTCATGCAGTTTCTCGGCCTTGGTCTGGAAGGACCGGGTGCCGGACGCCAAGACCGTCTGGCTCTATCGCGAGGGGCTGGCGCAGGCGGGTGTGGTCGAGGCGCTGTTCAAGCAGTTCGACGCCTATCTGGCGCGGCGGGCAGATCCTCGATGCCTCCATCGTGCCGGTGCCGCGCAATCACAATACGCGAGACGAAAACAAGGCGATCAAGGCCGGCGATGTGCCGCAGGACTGGGCCGACAAGCCCGCCATGCGGTCGCAGAAGGATACCGACGCGCGCTGGACCAAGAAGCATGGGAAATCCCACTACGGCTACAAGAACCACGTGAATGTGGACCGCCAGCACAAGCTGATCCGCCGGTATCACTTCAGCAACGCGGCGCTGCACGATAGCCAGGCGGTGGATCACCTGCTGATGCCGAGCAACACGGGGTCCGGTGTCTGGGCCGATGCCGCCTATCGCTCCGAGGAAATGGAGGCCCGGCTGCGCGCCCGGGGGCTGAGGAGCCACATCCACCGCAAGGGCAAGCGCGGCAAGCCGCTGACTGCGCAGGGCAAGGGCAGCAACCGGACCAAGTCCACCGTGCGCGCGGGTAAGCACATCTTCGGCGCCCAGATCAACGACATGGGCGGCACCCTCGTGCGCACCATCGGCATGGTGCGGGCGAAGGCGAAGATAGGGATGAAGAACCTCGCCTGTAACATGCGAAGGCTCGTCCAGTTGCGCCAACTGCACCCGTGCCCCGCGTGATCGGGGGCCCGAGTATCAGGCCGAGCAGGCCGAGACCCGCCGTGAACGGACGGAACCGTCGCTGACAACGCCGCCACCCATCCCGGAAAGCCGCTGACCAGGCAGGCTCAAGGCTGCCGGTCTTTGTCAAACCTGCGCTGAACACCGGAAAACAGGGGAAAATCGAGGTGCCCCGATGATGTCTGCCCAGAAGCAATGGCGCAAACTGGACGGCCAAAACCGACTGCCAGAGATCATCCAGAGGATTGAGTTCCGGGACGGGATCCGCCGACTTCAGGCCGCCGCCTGATCAAGCATCACCAACGTTCGCGCATAACTCCGGCTATGCCGGGCCCAAGCTGAGGGGGGCTCTGGAGAAGATCGGGCGCTGGACGTTGCAGATCGTCAAACGCTCCGACACCGCGCAGGGCTTCGACGTCATTCCGCGTCGCTGGGTGGTCGAACGCACCCTTGCGTGGCTCGGACGGTGTCGCCGCATGGCCAAGGACTGGAGAAAACCGTCGCCCGCGCAGAGGCATGGCTCCTCATCGCTCACATCAGGCGCGCCATGAGGCTCCTCGCAAGGTAATGAAATCTCAGTCATAATTCCGAATCCGACTCCAAGGATCGGGCATCGACAGGTCGGCCCATAACAGGGCACGAGGGTTCCCCACCGCGTTCCGTCCCCAACCCAACCCTGCGCATCAGACAGGGTCGAGGTGTCGTTGGTCGTGGCGCCCTCAAGCCTTGGCTGGCATGGTGGCGCGGGCGATCGGCCAAATGAAGCCTGCCATCTCGCGCGCGATGGCCGTGGTGGCCACCAACTTGGCCTTTCCGGCCGCAACCAGATGACGATAGCGCTGGCACATCCTGAGCTGTCCTTTCCAGGCGATGTCGCGGACCGACTGCGGCAGTGTCTCCAGCCTGGCAAGGAGCTTGGGGCTGACGCGCGCCTGCATGCGGTAGCTCCAAGCGCCCTCGATCAGCGCCCTGCGGGCAAGACCGCTGCCCGCCTTGGTGATCTCACCCCGCCGCACACTTGCACCGCTGGAATGCTCCGACGGCGTCAGGCCGAGGTAGGCCATCAGCTGTCGCGGATTGTCGAAGCGCTGGAAATCCCCGACCTCGGCCACCACCGTCACGGCGACGATGAACCCGACACCGCGCATCGCCTGAAGGGACGCTACAACGGGTGCGAGGCTCCAGGTCGGCAGGAGTTCCGCGATCTGTCCGGTCAGGCGCTCCGCCCTGGCCTCCGCATCCGCAACGGCATCGATGTAGTCCTGAAGGACGATCTGTTGCGCCGGATGCGTAAACCGCACCATCGCGAGCCAGCGCCGGTAGGCACCTGTCGAGCCCTTCTTGCCGGGCCCTTCCTGCCAGGATAGATCCGGCCGTGGGGCAGCTGAAAGCCTTGGAGGTGCTGCCGCGCCTTGCCTGCAACCCGCATCGGCTCATGTGCCGCATCCGGAACCCAGACCGCCGTCAGTTCTCCGGCCCGATGCAACTTTGCCAGCATCACCGCATCGCGACGGTCCGTCTTCACCCGGTCGCCCGCCCTTACCGGGGTGAGCCTGCGAACGCCATGTGTTCGAGAGAGCGGGTGAACGCGAAGGGGCCACCACGATACAGTCATACCCCATCTACGGCGATGTGGCATTGATCAAAGCTGAGCGAGGCGACAGGTGGGGAAACCTTGTTTACAGAAAGGCAGCTCGTAATTTTGGCCCGGTGATGGCCACGGCCGCCAAATTCAGTGTGGCAACGGTTCATGAGATC
>JALQYS010000493.1 GCA_023254015.1 Paracoccaceae bacterium | reverse complement strand
CTTCCCATCCGTCCGGCCAGCTCCTATCCTGCGCCGATGGATATGTTCGAAGATGAACCCGCCCCGCCGGGCAACCAGCCCGAATACACCGTGTCTGAGCTTTCGGGCGCGGTCAAACGGGTGATCGAGGGAGAGTTTGGCCTTGTGCGCGTGCGCGGCGAGGTGGGGCGGGTCAGCCGTCCGGCCTCGGGGCACCTTTACTTCGACCTCAAGGATGACCGCGCCGTGATTGCCGCGATTTCCTGGAAGGGTCAGGTCGCGCGGATGCAGGTGCGCCCCGAGGAGGGGATGGAGGTCGTGGCCACCGGCCGGATGACCACCTTTCCGGGCCAGTCGAAATATCAGCTGATCGTCGATGATGTGGCCCCCGCCGGCGCGGGCGCGCTGATGGCAATGCTTGAAAAGCGCCGCGCGGCCCTGCAGGCCGAGGGGCTTTTCGACCCCGCGCGGAAGAAGCCAATCCCCTATCTGCCCGGCGTGATCGGCGTTGTCACCTCGCCCTCGGGTGCGGTGATCCGCGATATCCTGCACCGGCTGCGCGACCGTTTTCCGCGCCATGTGCTGATCTGGCCGGTCGCCGTGCAGGGCCAGTCCTGCGCGGCCGAGGTGGCGGCGGCGATCCGGGGCTTCAACGCGCTGGAACCTGGCGGGCCGATCCCGCAGCCCGATCTGTTGATCGTGGCGCGCGGCGGCGGCAGTCTTGAGGATCTGTGGGGCTTCAACGAGGAAATCGTCGTGCGCGCGGCGGCGACAAGCCGCATCCCACTGATCTCTGCCGTGGGGCACGAAACCGATACAACCCTGATCGACCATGCCGCCGACCTGCGCGCGCCCACCCCTACGGCGGCGGCCGAGCTTGCCGTGCCGGTGCGGCTGGAGCTTCTGGCCAGCCTTGATGCGCTGTCTGCCCGGCTGACGCGGGCCATGGCGCAGGGGGCGGCCAATCGCGGCCAGCGCCTGCGCGATCTGTCGCGCGCCCTGCCCCGGCTGGAAACGCTGCTCGTGCAACCGGCGCAGCGGCTTGACCTGTGGTCCGGGCGGCTGGCCGGCGCCCTGGGCATGGCGGCGGCGAAAAAGCGGGCGGCCTTTGAACGCGCCGCACGGCTGCGGCCCGAAACGCTGGTCACGCTGGTTACCGCCAAAGAGCGCGAACTGACGGCCCGCGCCCAGCGCCTTTCCGACAAGGCGGCTGTGGCGCTGGAGCGCAAGCACGGGCAGATGGACAAATGGGCCTCGCGGCTGGAGCCGGCCTTGCAGCGCCTCTTGTCCGGGGCCACGCGCGACATTGCGCGCGACCGCCAGCGGCTGCAGACGGCAGATCTGCGGCTGCAGGCGGCCGCCCTGCGGCGGCTGGCCGATCTCAAGGCCCGGCTTGAGCAGACCGACCGCACCCGCCAGACCCTTGGCTATCAGGAAACGCTGAAACGCGGTTTTGCCGTGGTGCGCGGCGATGGTCATGTGGTGACAACCAAAGCCCGGGCCGAACGCAGCCTGGCACTGGAGATCGAGTTTGCCGATGGCAAGCTGGCGCTTGGACCGCGCACGGCCAAAAAGGGCAAATCCGAGGGCGGAGGAGAACAGGGCAGTCTGTTCTAGGGAGCTGATTTTCGTCGAAAATCAGTCAGCTGACAGGCCAGTCTCTGGCTATTGGGGCCGGACCAAAGGCACCTCTTCGACCGAATGGAAGACCAGGAAGGCATGCTTTTTCGGGGTGTCTTCATGGGAAGGCAGGTCTGTTTCCAGGTTTCCCGGAGGCGAGCCCCGCAGGCCGGCGGCCAGCCTCATGTCAGCGTCCATTTCGCCAGATGCGGACGGATCGCGCGTTTCCACAGGGGCGGAAACAGGGCCAGCGTGCAGGCCATCGGCAGGGGCCAGGGCAGATGCGGCGCCTCTTCGGCAGGCGGCAGACGCAGCGCCGGATAGGCGCGCGCGGGGTGGGCGTGGTGGTCAGAGTGGCGCGGGGCGTTCAGCATGAAGCTCGAGGAAAACCAGTGCGGCGCGTTCCACGAATGGCGCGCAGCCACCGGCTCCAGCCGCCCGTCGGGGCGGCGCGCACGGGTCAGGCCATAGTGCTGGACATAATCCGACAGCATCAGCTGCACCTGCGCATGCAGGCAAAGGCCCGCCCAGACCACAACGCCCAAGCCCCCGGCAATCACGAAGGCCAGCCCCAGAGCCAGCGCCGCGCCGCCCAGATAGACCGCATAGGGATGCAGCCCTCGTCGCCCTCGCGACCGGGCGCGCAGGGCGTTTTCCGCTTGCCAACCCTTCACGAAGCTGCCGCCCCAGGCACGCAGGAAAAACCGGTAGAACCCCTCGCCCGAGCGGGCTGAAGTCGGGTCCTCGGCACTGGCGGCATGGCGGTGATGCACCAGACGGTGGGCGCTGGCATGGTGGCCGAAGAGAAGGCTCGCATAGACCGCAACCCCAAGGCCATAAGGCACCCGCCCGCCCCGATGAATCAGCTCATGTGCCATCGGGTTCGACACCTGACCAAACCACAGGCCCGCCCCCAGCATCAAACCCGTCCGCTGCCAAGGGCCAAGCCCGCTGTCCCCTGCAACGCCCCACACGATCAAGGGCAGCGCGATGAGGTGGCCGCAGGCCAATCCGAAGAGCAATCCGTCGGCGGCAGGAAACTCGGCCCCCTCTGGCGCATCCCCCATGAAGAGGCCGGAAATCTGGTCCATCAACGCCGCCAGCACTGTCATGTAGATCAGCCCGGCAAAGGCCCAAAAGCCCCCCGCCCACAAGCCAAGGCCCAACAGGACCAACGGGCTGGCAGAAACAACCGCAAACAAAACCATCGGCAGGGGACGTGAGGTCAGATCTTGCATGGCGCGAACCTAGCATGTGAACCTGACGCGGACAGCAGGGATTTTGACGCAGGAGGGCGCATTGCCCTTGAACTTCATTGCCCTGGGCGCCGGGTTCGCCCTTGTGTATCTGGCAATGATCGCCACCGGCCGCCCCGCCGAGGGGGACTGGCTGCGCAGCGCTGCCAAGACAGCCGCGACGATCCCCCTCGTGACCGCGGGACTGGCGACCGGCGCGCCCGGTCTGATCGTGATCGGCCTCGGGCTGGGTGCAGCGGGCGATTGGCTTTTGTCCCGACCGGGCAAGGCGATGTTTCTGGCCGGGATGTCCGCCTTTGCGCTTGGGCATATCGCCTATGCGCTCCACTTCTTCGCGGTCTTGCCGCCCAAGCCCCCTGTCGAGACTGTCTGGCAGCTTTGCGCCATCCTTGTGTTTGCCATTCTGTGGCGGTCGACCGAGGGCTGGCTTATCCCCCATACCAAGGATCTGCGCTGGCCGGTCCGGGGCTATGCTGCCGTCATTCTTGTCATGGGCTGCGTCGCCTTCCTGCTGCCTGCGCATCCGCAAACCCATGGCGCTGCCTTCATCCGTTTGGGGGTGAGCCTGTTCATCCTGTCCGATGCGCTTTTGGCCCTGAACTTGTTCCTGGCCCTAAAGCCCGCCCTGCGGCAGGCCCTGTCGCTGACCCTCTGGCCCGCCTACTGGGGAGGTCAGGCCTTGATCCTTGCCGGGGCAACGCTTTATGCCGCGCCTTTTGGCCGCTGACCCGGCCTCTGCCCTTTTCGAGGACCGATAAATCCCTTAGGTGGAAAGAAACCAAAAGAGGTCCGGCCCCCATGTCCTTTTTCAAGAAGCTCAAGGACCGCATGTTCCGCTCGTCCGACAAGATCGGCGAGGGTCTGGATGCGCTGGTTGCGGATGAACCGGCGGCGCCAGCCGAGGCCGCACAGACAAGCGCCGAACTGGCAAGCGCCGCCCAACCCGCCCCCAAGGCCGAGCTTGCCCACACGCCCGAACCGGATGCCAAGCCGGGCCTTCTGGGCCGCCTCTTCGGCAAGACCGAAGAACCCCGCCGCACGCTTGACGATGCGATGCTGGAAGACCTTGAGGATCTGCTCATCCAGGCCGACATGGGCGTCGACACCGCCACCCGCGTCACCGCCAACATTGCCGAGGGCCGCTTTGGCAAACGCATCTCCTCGACCGAGCTGCGTCAGGCGCTCGCCGACGAGGTCGCCCGCATCATGGAGCCTGTCGCCAAACCCCTGCCGCTTTACAGCCAAAAGCCGCAGGTCGTTCTGGTCGTCGGCGTCAACGGCTCGGGCAAGACCACGACCATCGGCAAGCTTGCCAGCCAGTTCCGCGCCGCCGGCAAGAAGGTGGTGATCGCGGCGGGCGACACCTTCCGCGCCGCCGCCGTCGAACAGTTGCAGGTCTGGGGCGCCCGCGCGGGCGTGCCGGTCCTTACCGCCCCCGAAGGCTCCGACCCCGCCTCGCTGGCCTTCGATGCCCTGACCAAGGCTCAGGCCGAGGGGGCAGATCTTCTGATGATCGACACCGCCGGCCGGCTGCAGAACCGTGCCGACCTGATGGAAGAACTGGCCAAGATCGTCCGCGTCATCCGCAAGGTCGATGCCACCGCGCCGCACAACACCCTTCTGGTGCTGGACGCCACCACCGGCCAGAACGCCGTGACCCAGGTCGAGATCTTCCGCAAGATCGCCGATGTCTCGGGCCTCGTGATGACCAAACTCGACGGCACCGCCAAGGGGGGCGTCCTTGTATCCCTCGCCGACAAGTTCGGCCTGCCGATCCACGCCATCGGCATCGGCGAGCAGATCGACGACCTGTCGCCCTTCGACCCGCAGGAATTCGCCCGCGCGCTGGTCGGGCTTGACGACTGATCCCCCCATCCTCTGTGCTCAAATATCCCACGGGGGTCCGGGGGTGTGAAACCCCCGGGGCGCGTCACCACGATAACGCCGGCCAGCCGATGGCGCGCTTCACAATGCCGCGCGCCAAGGTGGTGCCCTCGGGCAAAGAGGTATATGGGCAACGCAGGGCAGCCCGAGACGATCAGGGCCGCCCGCGCCCGCCTTTCCCGTCTTGATCGGCCGACCGGCCCGGGGAAAAGGAACGCGCAGGCGGAAAATGGCTTGAGGAGGCAAAGGCCCATGGCGGAAAAGAAGATCAACCCGATCCTCAAGATGGGGCTCGAGCTGGGCCCGATCCTGCTGTTCTTCATCGGCTTTTCGCGGATGAAGGATCAGACCTTCCACATCCTCGGCCATGACTATTCAGGCTTCATCGTGATGACGGCGGTGTTCATCGTAATGATCGTGGCGACGACAGGCCTTTTGTGGGCGCTGACGGGCAAGCTGTCGCGGATGCAGCTGATGACGCTGGTCCTTGTCGTGGTCATGGGCGGGCTTTCGGTCTGGCTGAATGACGAACGCTTCATGAAGATGAAACCGACGCTCTTGTATCTGGCCTTTGGCGGCATCCTCGGGATCGGGCTCCTGCAGGGCAAATCCTACCTCTCCGCCGTCATGGACGAGGCACTGCCGCTGCAGCCCGAAGGCTGGATGATCCTGACCCGTCGCCTGACCGCCTTTTTCTTCGCGCTCGCCATCGCCAACGAGGCGGTCTGGCGGCTGATGTCGACCGAGGCTTGGGTAAACTTCAAGACCTTCGGGCTGACCGCCGCCCTCTTTGTGTTTTTCATGGCCCAGGGCGGCCTGCTGGAGCGTCATGGCATGAAGGACGACGCTGCGGGCAAGGATTGATCTGATCCGGCTTCGGCGGAAACGCAGTGTTTCCCGATCCGGCAATATGACCATGGACTGGCCATGATCCGGCCCCCGGCCTGTCGGCATTTGTTGGCAAACCCTGCCCGTTCACGTCATCCAGCGACAGGGCGCGCATAACATGTCTGATCCGATCCGGTCACCGATGGGCCTCTTGACCGACAAGCTGTCGCGCTTTCCGGTGGTCGCGCCGGAAATCCTGATGCCGGGGCTTGTGCTCACGGCCCTCTGGCCGATCCTGCGGGTGGCCTTCGACAACGAGATCGACGCCTTTCTTCTGGCCTTCCTTGTGACCATCGCGCTGCGTCTGGCGATCAAGGCGGAAATGCTGATCCTGACGGCCCACTCCCGGCTGGGGCGGCGGATGACCCTGCTGGCCACGCTGGTCTTTGGTCCGGGCCTTCTGGCTTTTGTCGTGCTGAACGGCGATCCGGGTTGGTGCCAGCGGTTCCTTTCGGCCTATTTCCTTGTCATGGCGGCGATGTTCCTTCTGGATGTGATCGACGGCAAGGGGCACCTGACCCGCCACTCCTGGCCCGAGATCGAACGCCCCTGCGCGCGGCGCGTGCTGGGTCAGGTGATGGTGATTCATCATCTGGGGATGTTTCTGGCCAACGAGGTGCTGATCGGCAGCGCGGGCTATGGCAACTGGCTGGTGTTTCTGGGCTATGCGCCTCTCATTTCGCATCTGGTGGTGCAGTCGATTCTGGCCATCCTGCGCGATCTGGCGGCGCGCGGGCGGGTCAACTGCTAGTCCGCCGGCGCCGCGCGCGCCCCGCGCTCAGGCACCTTTCCACAACCGTGCCCAGCGGAAGGCCTGCATCAGCAGGGCAAGACAAGCGACCAGCCCGATGATATCGCCCAACAGGCAGACCAGCGTGACCATCGGCTTCTCCCCCCGGACCAGCATCGTGCCGGCCGAGTTGAACAGGCTGGCGAGCAACCCCACTGCCAGAACCTCGCGCCATTGCGCGGGCTTGCCGACGCCAAAGCGCAGATCCCGTCCGACCCATGCAGCCAGCGCAAAGGCCGTTGCCGCCGCCAGAACACCGGGCACAAAGCTGAGCCCCTGCCAGATCGAAATGTCGCTGAACCCGTAAAGCAGAAACACCGTGAACAGCGCCGACGGGGCAAGCAGCAGGATCGACCACCAGCCAAACAGCCAGGCGGTCAGAACCCTGACGCCATGGGGCAGAAAAACCAGCGAGGCCCAGGCGCTGACATCGGGCAGGATCAGACGCTGAACCGGCATCACCAGATGTTCGGTCAACAGGAAAGCCCCCAGATAGCTGGCGGAAACCACCAGCAGCGGCAGGACAACGGCATGGATCATGACGGGCAAGCGCCCCTTATTTGACAAGTCGATAGAGGCCCGACCTCGGGCTTCCGGCAGATCGCAGATAGCCCAGACTGACCAACTCCTTCAGGACACGGAAAAAGCTGGAACGCGGCATGTCCCGCAGCAAGGGGTGGTCGCGCAGGGCGTCGCTGTTCACCACCTCGTCTTCATCGCCCAGAAGGCAGGCAGCATAATAGATGTCGCGCTGCGGACTGCTCAGCTGTTGCAGACCGACTTCGCGTTCCAGCTCGAACAGCATCTGTCGCAGCGTGGCCACGCGGGTTCGGACGGACATCGGCAGTCTCCATCAAGATGATGCGGCAGAAACTAGCCGAGCCGCGCACCGGCTGCGAGAGGATTTTTGTGGGGGCAGAGTTGTCGCGCAAGACGTCATGTCTGGCCCGGCGCCTACCGCCGCGGGACGCGGGGGATGTTCGAACGCGACAGCGGGTATTCGGTTTCGGGATGCGGCGGGTGGCCTTGGGTGCGCTGCCAGTAGGCCCGCCCTCCGCGCCGCAGAAAGGCCGGCAGAGCTAGGATCAACCCGCCTGCAAAGCCGCCGGCATGGGCCCAATAGGCCACGCCCCCCATGTCTGCGGGAACGACCAACCCGCTGAACAGCTGCAGCATGAACCAGACGCCCAGCACCAGCCAGGCCGGAATGGCGAAGATGCGGAAAAAGATCACGAAGATGAACAGCACATCCACCCGCGCCCTGGGAAAAAGCAAGAGATACCCCCCCATCACCCCGGCAATCGCCCCCGAGGCCCCCACCATCGGAATCGGCGAGACCGGGTCCATCGCCACCTGTGCCAGTGCGGCGGCAAGGCCGGACAGAAGATAGAAGGCCAGAAAGCCGCCATGGCCCATCTCGTCTTCCAGATTGTCGCCGTAGATCCACAGGAACAGCATGTTGCCGAGGATGTGCAGCCAGCCGGCATGCAGGAACATCGAGGTCAGGATCGTCTCTGCCCCCCGCCCCTGCATCAACTGTTCGGGCACAAGGCCCCAGGCCAGGAAAAACCGGTTCAGCGCCCAGTCCGAAGGCAGCGTCAGCCAATAGGACAGGAACACCGCCACATTGATCGCGATGAGGATGACGGTGACATAGGGCGTGCGGCCCGAGGGGTTGTGGTCGCGGATCGGAAACATGGGCGCAGGGTTTCCGATCGCAAGGCAGGCGTCAAGCGTGGAAAGGGGGGCTGTCTGCCCCCCTCTTTGCCAAAGGCAAATTCACCCCCCGGGGATATTTGAGCACAGAGGATGATCAGGATCCCGAAACCTCGGCCAAAAGCTGGGCATTGCCGCCCGAGGCCGTGGTATCGATGCAGACATGGCGCTCCAAAAGCGCATGGCCCGCATCGGGCAGCGTGCCAATCAGGGGCAGGATCGGCCCTTTGCGCTGCGCAAGCGCTTTGGCGCGGGTGCGGGCACCCTCTGCATCGCCCCACCAGATCGCACCGGAAAAGCCGCCAAGCCGCGTCAGCCCCTGCGGGTCAAGGCCCGGTGCCTCGACCGCATGGCCGCCAAGCGCGCGGATCGCCTCGGCCTGCTCCAATGCGGTGGCGGCCGAGGGGCCAAGGCAAAGCACTGGATCGCGCGGCACGAAGGTCAGCTTGTTGGATTCGCCCGTGGGGCCCGGCAGAACCAGGGCGCGTTCAGGATGCGCGGTGGCGCGGTCAAGGCGCAGGCTGGCGGCGATGTCGGCCTCGGGGGTGGCGCGCTCATCCCGGCCCGAGGCGGGGGTGGGGGCCTTGGTGAAGCGGACCAGATACTCCGGGCCGCCAGCCTTGGGCCCCGTGCCCGAAAGCCCTTCGCCGCCAAAGGGTTGGCTGCCGACCACCGCGCCGATCTGGTTGCGGTTGACATAGGTGTTGCCAACCTTCAGCGCGTCAACCACGGCTTGCACCCGGTCATCAATGCGGGTATGCAGGCCGAAGGTCAGGCCATAGCCGGTGGCGTTCACCGCCCGCACCACGCGGTCAATCTCACCCGCCTTGAAGGTGGCGACGTGCAGCACGGGGCCGAAGATTTCGCGCCCCATCTCCTCGATTCCCTTCACGCGGATCACCGTGGGGGCGATGAAGGTGCCCTGTTGCGGGGCGGTCATCTCTTTCAGCACCCGGCCCTGAGCACGGGCGCTGGCGATGTAATCGGCGATCCCCTTGCGGGCTTCTTCGTCGATTACCGGGCCGACATCGGTGAAAAGATCGGCCGGGTCGCCCAAGGCAAGTTCGTCCATCGCGCCGAACAGCATGTCCAGCGTGTGGTCGGCCACCTCCTCTTGCAGATAGAGGCAGCGCAGGGCCGAGCAGCGCTGACCGGCCGACTGGAAGGACGAGGCCAGCACATCGCGCACCGCCTGTTCGGGAAGGGCGGTCGAATCCACCATCATCGCGTTCAGACCGCCGGTTTCGGCGATCAGGGGCGCGGTCGGGTCGGCATGTTCGGCCATCGCGGCGCGGATCAGAAGCGCGACCTCGGTCGAGCCGGTGAAGGCCACGCCGTTCACGCGCGGGTCGCGCGTCAGCCCCGCTCCGACACGCCCGTCGCCGGGCAAAAGCTGCAGCGCGCTGGCCGGCACGCCCGCCTGATGCAAGAGCGTGACGGCAAGATGGGCGATGAGCGGCGTCTGCTCGGCCGGTTTGGCGACAACGGCATTGCCGGCGGCCAGGGCAGCCCCGATCTGGCCGGAAAAGATCGCCAGCGGGAAGTTCCAGGGCGAGATGCAGGCGAAAACCCCGCGCGCGGGGTTCGTCAGCCCCACCGCACCGTCGGCGTAATAGCGCAGGAAATCAACGGCTTCACGCAGTTCAGCCACGGCATCGGCCGCCGTCTTGCCCGCCTCGCGCGCCAAAAGTGCGAAGATCGGGCCGAAGTTTTCTTCATAAAGGTCTGCGGCGCGGCGAAGGATGATTGCGCGATCGGGCGCGGCGGCGGCCCAGGGTTCGGCCAGACGCAGGGCGGTTTCCACATCGGGCTGACCGGCGGTCAGCACATGGCCAACCAAGGCACCGGTGGCGGGGTTCTTGACCTCCAGCCGCTCGGCCCCGGCGGTTGGGCCTGCGATGAGTGGCGAAGCCTCGAAGAGCCGCGCCATATGGGCTGCGCGGGCGGTCTCGATGGCCGCAAGGTCCCCGCTGTCGGTCAGGTCGAAACCTTTGGAGTTCTTGCGGTTGCCGAACAGGGCCGGCCCCGTGGCGATGGCCGGATTTGCCAGCGCGGCGATGTTTTCCATCGCGGTCAGGGGGCAGGCGGCAACGGTTTCGGGGGCCACCTCTTCGTTGACGATCTGGTTGACGAAGGACGAGTTCGCGCCGTTTTCCAAAAGGCGACGGACGAGATAGGCGAGAAGATCGCGGTGCGCGCCGACGGGCGCATAGATGCGGCAGCGCGTGCCGTTATCGGTCAGCACGATGTCATGCAGCCTTTCGCCCATGCCGTGAAGACGCTGGAATTCAAAGGCCTTTTTGTCGGTGGCCATATCCAGAATGGCGGCAACCGTATGGGCGTTGTGGGTGGCAAATTGCGGATAGATGCGGTCGGTCAAGCCCAGAAGTTTCTTGGCATTGGCGATGTAGCTGACATCGGTGGCCTGTTTGCGGGTAAAGACGGGGAAGCTTTCCAGCCCCATCACCTGCGCGCGCTTGACCTCGGCGTCCCAATAGGCGCCCTTCACAAGGCGCACCATGATCTTGCGATCCAGCTTTTCGGCCAGCGCATAAAGCCAGTCGATCGTCGCCCCGGCGCGGCGGCCATAGGCCTGCACCACGACGCCAAATCCATCCCAACCTTTCAGCGCCGGGTCGGAGAGGACAGCTTCGATGACCTCAAGCGACAGCGCCAGCCGGTCGGCCTCTTCAGCATCAATGTTGAAGCCAAGGCCCGCAGCCTTGGCCAGTCCGGCCAGCGCACGGACGCGCGGCACGAGTTCATCCATCACCCGGGCGCGTTTGGCGACCTCATAGCGGGGGTGAAGGGCCGAAAGCTTGACCGAAATGCCCGGGTTGGTGCGGATATCGCCGGTGGTGGCGGCGGCCGCGATGGCGGTGATCGCCTTGGAATAGGCGAGGTGATAACGCCTCGCGTCGCCTTCGGTGCGGGCGGCCTCGCCCAGCATGTCGTAGCTGTAGGTATAGCCCTTCGCCTCCAGCTCTCGGGCACGTTTCATCGCCAGATCAATGGTTTCGCCCAGAACGAAGTTGCGGCCCATCTCTTTCATCGCGCGGGAGACGGCGGTGCGGATCACCGGTTCACCCAAACGTTTGACCGCGGCTTTCAGGTGGCCGACAACGCCCGGCTCGCGGTCCTCCAGCACCTTGCCGGTCAGCATCAGGGCCCAAGTCGAGGCGTTCACCAAGGACGAGGCAGAGCGGCCCAGATGCCGCCCCCAGTCCGAGGGCGCGATCTTGTCCTC
>JALQYS010000030.1 GCA_023254015.1 Paracoccaceae bacterium | reverse complement strand
CATGTCTTCGTAGGGAATGGCCTCGGGCGCGGCCAGATGCGCGCAGCCTTCGTAGAGGTCCCAGTATTTGCGGCGTGCGACGTAAGGGTCGTGCGGGTGGGTGAAGCTGACGGTCAGGCACCAGGGCCGGGGATCAAGGCCGCGTGAGAGATCATAAAGCTTCTGGATCGCCTGATGCGCGACGTCGTCGTCATATTCCAGCTGGTTGGTGATTTCCGCCACGCCCGCGCCGACGACAGAGCCCATGTTGTGATACCACCAGTCGATCCGCTCGCCAGGTTTGCGGTAATCGGGCGTCCAGCCGAAATCGGCGGGGTAGATGTCGGTCGTCAGGCGTTCCTCGAAGCCGTGCAGTTGGTCGGGGCCGACGAAATGCATCTTGCCCGACAGGGCCGTGTAATAGCCCGCCCGCCGCAGGTGGTGGGCATAGGTCGGGATGTCCGAGGCGAATTCGGCGGCGTTGTCATAGACGCGGGTCCGACGGGGCAGGGCGCCCGACATGAAGGCGGCCCGTGCCGGCGCGCAAAGCGGCGAGGCGGTGTAGCTGTTGGAAAAGCGCACCGAATGGTCGGCCAGCCGGCGCAGGTTCGGCGCATGCAGGAAGGGGGCGGGGCCGTCGTCAAACAGCGTGCCGGTCAACTGGTCGACCATGAGGATCAGGATGTTGGGGCGTTTGTTGGCTTCGGTGGACATGGGCGCTCCGGCTGGGTTTGGCCAAGCCTAGCGCAGCGCGGTGCGGCGGGGAATGGCGTGTCCGCCGCTTTCTGTGTCGGTTGCGAAAGGCAGGGGCGGGCGAATTGGCGGCGCCGATGACCTGCTGAAATTATACCGCCGTATAATTCTGTCGCAATCGGGCGACAATGCGGCGGTTTTGATCGTGGCTCGGGTGGAAAAACATTGCCCAATCGGCCGTGTGGGGGGCAGGAAATGCAAGTCGTCACGGATTTTCCACATCGCATCTTCGAGACCCCGGACATGGGTATTCCGCTTTCGGATGGCTGTCGCCTGTCGGCGCGGGTCTGGATGCCGGAAGATGCCGGAGCGCACCCGGTTCCGGTCATTCTGGAGTATATCCCCTACCGCAAGCGTGACGGCACCCTGCCGCGCGACGAGATGATGCATCCCTATTTTGCCGGCCATGGCTATGCCGCGGTGCGGGTGGACATGCGCGGCTGTGGCGACAGTCAGGGGCTAATCACGGATGAATACACCGAGCAGGAATTGCGCGATGCCGAGGAGGTGATCGCCTGGCTGGCCGCGCAGCCCTGGTGTTCGGGCAGTGTCGGGATGATGGGCAAGAGTTGGGGCGGGTTCAACTGCCTGCAGACGGCCTTTCGCCAGCCGCCCGCGCTGAAGGCGGTGGTGTCGGTCTGTTCGACCACCGACCGCTTTGCCGATGACATCCACTTCAAGGGCGGCTGCCTCTTGGGCGAGAATTTCGGCTGGGGGGCTGTGATGCTGTCCTATTCCAGTCGACCGGCTGATCCTGCGCTGCGTCCCGACTGGCGGGCCGATTGGCTGGCCCGGCTGGAGGCCGAGCCATGGCTCGCTCCGCGCTGGGCGGGCCATCAGGCGCGCGATGACTATTGGAAGCACGGCTCGGTCTGCGAGGATTATGCCCGGATGACCCTTCCGGTGCAGATCTGGGGCGGCTGGGCTGACAATTACATGAACACGGTCGCAGCACTGGTTTCGAACTGTGCCGGGCCGGTGACGGGCATTGTGGGCCCCTGGGGGCATCAATATCCCCATACCGCCATGCCGGGCCCGCAGATCGGCTTTCTGCAAGAGGCGCTGCGCTGGTGGGACCGTTGGTTGAAGGGCGTGCCGAACGGGGCCGAAGATGACCCGGCCTATCGGGTGTACCGGCTGGACAGCGCGGCCCCGGATGCCAGCGCAAGGCAAAGGTCCGGGGCCTGGCTTGCCATGGCCGAATGGCCGACCCCACAGGTGACCCTGCAAAGGCTGCATCTGGCGGCCGGGGCCGGCGGGCCGTCTGCCCCCCAAGGATATTTGAGCCCGTCTGACAGGCAGATCGAGCCGGTGGAGATCGCTACTCCGCAGCATCTGGGGATGCACACGGGCGAGTTCTTTCCCATGGGTCTGAACGCCGAGATGCCGGGCGATCAGGCCTCGGATGATGCGCTTTCCGTCTGTTTTGACGGTGCGCCGCTGGAAGAGCCTTTGGACCTGATCGGCGCGGCGCGACTGTCCTTGCGGCTGTTATCGGACAAGCCGCTTGGCTTTGTGGTGGCGCGGCTTTGCGATGTTGCCCCGGATGGCCGGTCCGTGCGCATTGCGCATGGCATGCTGAACCTGTGTCACCGCGACAGCCGCGAAGCGCCGGAACCGATGGTGCCGGGGCAGGTGGTTGAGGTCGCTTTCGACATCGATCAGATGGCCTATCGGCTGGCGCCGGGCCACCGGCTGCGGCTGGCCTTGTCGAACAGCTATTGGCCGTTTGTCTGGCCCTCGCCCGAGGCGGGCAGGCTGACCCTTGTGGCGGGCAGCCTTGATCTGCCGGTGCATCAGGGCGGGGCGGGGGCCTGGGTGCCCCCTTCGGCGGAACATGCAAGCCCCTCCAAGCTCAGGGTGCTGCGGGAAGGCAAGACCACGCGCAAGATCGAGAGCGATCTGATCTCCGGCACCATCGCCCTGGTGATCCGCGACGATCTGGGGGATGTGGAGAACCTGACCCACGGCCTGCAAACCGGCGAGACGATGACCGAGCTTTGGGAGGTGCACCCCGATGATCCGCTGTCGGCGAGGGCGGTTCACACCTGGGAGCAGCGCCTGTCGCGCGGTGACTGGGCGGTGCGCACCGAGGCCTGGGCCGAGATGACCGCCACGGCGACCCATCTGCGGATGCGGGCGCGGCTTGCGGCCTTTGAAGGGCATCAGAAGGTTTTCGAACGGCAGTTCGACGAAGAGGTGCCGCGACAGCTTGTGTGACCAAGGCGCGGGGCAAGAATCGTTGCCACGCCGGGGGGTTCGCGGTTTAGTGGGTGCAAATCAACAACAAGGCACTGGAAAATCCGGGCCAAACGCAGGGAGAAAAGAATGTCCGATCAACTTGACCAGATGATTGCGCGGGTGCGCAAAGGCGCGATGACCCGGCGCGAATTCGTCGGCCGCACCACGGCGATGGGGATTTCGGCCGGGCTGGCCGGTGCCCTGTTCACCAAGGCCGCCCATGCCGAAGAGCCCAAGAAGGGTGGCGTGATCCGCATCGGCATGCAGGGCGGCGAATCGACGAACTCGCTCGATCCGGCGCTGGCCGCCTCGGAAGTGCCCTATCAGGTGAACATGAGCTGGGGCGAGATGCTGGTGGACGTGAACCCCGACGGGTCCATCGACCATCGCATCGCCGAGGAAATCTCGTCCTCGCCGGATGCCACCGAATGGAAGTTCAAGATCCGCGCCGGGGTGGAATTCCACGACGGCAAGACCGTGACCGCCGATGACGTCGTGGCCACGCTGAAGCGGCACACCGATGAAAAGTCGCAATCGGGCGCGCTGGGCATCGTGCAGGGCATCACCGACATGAAGGCCGAAGGTGACATGGTCACGCTGAAGCTGGCCGCCGCGAACGCCGACCTGCCCTATCTGATGGCCGATTATCACCTGATGATCCAGCCGGGCGGCGGCGTGGACAATCCGGCCGCCGGCATCGGTGCAGGCCCATACAAGGTGGTCGTGAACGAGCCGGGCGTGCGCCATACCTTCGTCAAGCATGCCAACTATTTCGACAGCAGCATCGGCCATGCCGATGAGGTCGAGATCCTGGTCATCAACGACAACACCGCCCGCACCGCGGCGCTGCAGTCGGGGCAGGTGCATATGATCAACCGGGTTGACCCCAAGATCGTGGAGCTTCTGAAAGGCGTGCCGGGCATCCAGATCCGCGCCGCGGCTGGTCGGGGCCACTATGTGTTCATCATGCATGTCGACAAGGCGCCCTTTGACAACAACGACCTGCGCATGGCGCTGAAACACGCGGTCAACCGTCAGGAGATGGTGGAAAAGATCCTTGGCGGTCTGGGCAAGGCCGGCAACGATTTCCCGATCAACGCCGCCTATCCGCTGTTTGACGACAGCATCGAACAGCGCGAATACGATGCGGCCAAGGCGGCGGAATACTACAAGAAATCCGGCCATGACGGCAGCCCGATCATTCTGGCCACCGCGCCGGGCGCTTTCCCGGGGGCGGTCGATGCGGCCAACCTCTTTGCCGCCAGCGCCAAGGCCGCCGGCATTCCGCTGGAAATCAAGCTGGAGCCCGATGACGGCTACTGGTCGAACGTCTGGAACGTGGCGCCCTTCTGCGCCAGCTATTGGGGCGGCCGTCCGACGCAAGACCAGATGTATACAACCGCCTATCTGTCGACGGCCGAATGGAACGACACCAAGTTCAAGAACGCCAGGTTCGACGAATTGCTGATGGCGGCCCGGGGCGAACTGGACGCGGCAAAGCGCAAGGGCATGTATTCGGAAATGGCGCACATCCTGCGCGACGAAGGCGGCCTGATCCTGCCGATGTTCAACGACTTCGTGTCGGGTGTCAGTGACACGATCGGCGGCTGGGTTGATGACCCGAACGGCGAACTGATGAACGGCCGGGCGCAGGTGCGCTGCTGGTTGAACGCCTGAGGCCGGTCCATTGCATCCGGTTCTGATTCTGGTTGTCCAGCGCATCGCGCTGGGCCTCCTCCTCTTGCTTGCCGTTTCGGCGGTGATCTTTCTGGGGGTCGAGGCCTTGCCGGGAGATACCGCGCAGGCCATTCTGGGGCAGCAGGCCACGCCGCAGGCGCTGGCGAACCTGCGTGAAAAGATGGGGCTGGATCAGCCCGCGCTGACCCGCTACTTCCTGTGGCTTGGCGGCGTCTTGCAGGGCGATCTGGGCACCGCCCTGACCAACAATGCCGATATCGCGCAGTCCATCGGGCAGCGTCTCGGCAACACCCTGTTTCTGGCCGGCTGTGCGGCTGCCATCTCCGTGCCGCTGGCGATCCTTCTCGGCGTCATCGCCGCGCGCTATGCCGGCCGCTGGCCGGACAAGGTGATTTCCGGGGCCACCCTGACCACCATTTCCTTGCCCGAATTCGTTGCGGCCTATTTCGTGATCTTCCTTCTGACACAGGTTTTCCCGGTCTTTCAGCCCGTTGCCATGGTCTTTCCGGGCATGAGCTTTTGGGCCAAGCTGCAAGCCGTCGCCCTGCCCGTGATCGTGCTGGTCCTTGTGGTGCTGGCGCACATGATGCGCATGACCCGCGCGGCCATCCTGAACGTCATGCAATCGGCCTATATCGAGACGGCCGAACTGAAGGGCCTGACCCCCATGCAGGTTGTCTGGCGCCACGCCTTCCCCAATGCCATCGCGCCGGTCGTCTCGGTCGTGATGCTGAACCTTGCCTATCTGGTGGTGGGCGTCGTCGTGGTCGAGGTGGTGTTCAGCTATAACGCCCTTGGCCAATACCTGGTCGACCATGTGACCAAGCGCGACGTGCCTGTGGTGCAGGCCGTGGGCCTGATCTTCGCGGCCGTCTACATCTTCCTCAACATGGCGGCGGACATCATCGCCATCGTCGCGAACCCGCGCCTGAGGCACCCCAAATGAGAATGCCGATTTCCGCCATCATCGGGCTGGTGCTGACCGGGGCCTTTCTGTTCATCGCCCTGTTTGCCCAGATCATCGCGCCTTATCCGATCGATCTGTCGGTCGGCGGGGTGTGGGAGCCGCCCTCGGCCCAGTACTGGCTGGGCACCGATACCATCGGCCGCGACATCGTTTCGCGCCTGATCTACGGCGCGCAGGTCACGATCTTTGTGGCACTGGCCTCGTCGATCTTGGCCTTCTCGCTGGGGTCCTTCCTTGGCTTCTTCGCCGCGGTGCGCGGGGGCTGGATCGATCAGACCCTGTCCCGCATCGTTGATCTGGTCATGGCCATCCCCTCGCTGATCGTGGCGCTTGTGATGCTCTCGGTCCTGCCCTTGAACCTGACCGTGCTGATCCTTGTGATGGGGGTTCTCGATTCCACACGCGTGTTCCGCCTCAGCCGCGCCGTCGCCATGGACATCACCGTGATGGACTATGTCGAGGCCGCGAAACTGCGCGGCGAGAAACAGGGCTGGATCATCTTCCGCGAGATCCTGCCCAACGCCCTTTCGCCCCTGGTGGCCGAGTTCGGCTTGCGCTTCATTTTCGCCGTTCTCTTCATTTCCACCCTGTCCTTCCTTGGCCTTGGCGTGCAGCCGCCGCTGGCCGATTGGGGCGGGATCGTGAAGGAAAACT
>JALQYS010000535.1 GCA_023254015.1 Paracoccaceae bacterium | reverse complement strand
TGGCGGCCACCCCCTTTGCAGGCTTTGCCGAGGCGGTGCCGGCCTATGTCAACCTGCTGGTGCGTTTCGATCCGCTGGTCACCGACCACGCTGGGGTGAAGGACGCGCTTTGTGCCCTGATGGCGCGCACGACGGACGCCGCCGCACAAGGTGCCTTGCGCCCGGTTGATGTGATCTATGACGGCCCCGATCTGGCCGAAGTCGCCGCGCGCAGCGGGCTGACGGTGGATCAGGTGATCGCGGCTCATCTTGCAGGGGACTATCGGGTTGCCCTTTATGGCTTTGCCCCCGGTTACGCCTATCTCGCGGGTCTGCCCGATGCCATTCGCCTGCCCCGGAAAGAGGCTGCGGTGCGGGACGTTCCGGCAGGGTCGGTCATCATTGCAGCGGGGCAATGCATTGTCACCACTCTGACCATGCCCACCGGCTGGTGGATCATCGGCCATTCCCCGACCATGATCCTTGATCCGGCTGGCCCCCGGCCCTTCCTGTTCGATGTCGGCGACCGGGTGCAATTCCGGCAGGTTCGCCCATGACGGTGCGGTTGCAGGTGCGATTTGCCGGGCCGCATGTCTCGGTGCAGGATCTGGGGCGGCCCGGTCTGGCGCGCTTTGGCGTGCCGCAATCCGGGCCGATGGATCGCACGGCGGCGGCGGCGGCAAATCTGGCGCTGGGCAATCCGGCGGGCGGCCCCTGTATCGAGGTGTCTCTGGGCGGCCTGACGCTGGAGTGTCTTGCCGGTGAGGTCAGCTTTGCCACGGCCGGGGGCGGGTTCATTCAGGATCACGCCGGGGTCAAGTCGGGGGTCTGGCAGGTCGCCACCCTGCGCGCGGGCCAAAGCCTGACGCTGCGGCCCGGCCCTTGGGGCGCATGGAGCTATCTGGCCTTTGCGGGCGATCTTCTGCTGCCCGACTGGCTGGGCGCAAAGGCCACACATTCGCAATCGGGGCTGGGCGGCGGCAAGCTCGTGACGGGGCATGTGTTGGAAATCGCAACGCCCCGATTGCTGCCCGCCCGGCCCCTGACCTGCCCCGCTTTCGCCCGGCCACTGACCGAACTGCGCGCAACCCTTGGCCCGCAGGACCGGTTCTTTGCCCCCGAGCAGATCACGGCGTTTCAGCTCAGCCCATGGCGGCTGAGCGGCGCCTACGATCGGATGGGCGTTCGCCTGTCGGGGCCGAGGATCGCGCCCGATGCCCCCTTGGACATGCCGTCCGAGCCGGTTGCCAAAGGCTCTGTTCAGGTGGCCGGAGACGGGGTGGCGACGGTGCTTCTGGCCGATCACCAGACAACCGGCGGCTATCCCAAGATCGCGACGGCTCTGGACGCCGATCTTGACCGCTTTGCCCAGTTGCGCCCCGGGGACGGTTTTCACTTTCGGCTGGTGACGCCGGAACAGGCGGTCTCCCACGCCCGCCAGATGGCGCGCCGTCGTGCAGAATGGCTGAAAAGACTGCGGATGGAAAATTTGTGCAAGTGAGATATTGTCGGTTTAATCTATCAACATGTTCGAATTTCTTCGAACAAGATTTCTAGTGTTCTTCATTCGTCAGAATATCTCTCCCCTCGAAACTGCATCGCGTGCCAGCCGGACCAGCAGCTCCAGCGCGGGGAAGTCAGGGCCAGTCTGACGGCGCGTGATGCCAACCGCGCCGGCCAGATAGCGCGCGTCGGTTGCCAAAGGCACAAGATCTCCGCGGTCAAGATCCTCGGCCACCACCCCGCGCGAGATGAACCAGACCGCGTCCGACCCCAAAAGCACGCCGCGCGCCAGCGGCAGGGCCACGGTTTCCACCGCAGCGCGCAGCCCAGCCAGTCCCAAACTGGCCAGATAGTCATCCACCGTCGTCCGAATGATCGCGCCTTCGGGGGGCAGGATCAGCGGGCAGGTCGCCAGCGCCGCCCTTGTGTCGCCCAGCATCGGATGGCCCGCGCGGGCCACCAGAACCACCTCTTCGTCATACAGGTGTTCAAAGATCAGACCTGCCACCTCGCGTGCGCCGGGCAGGCGACCCAGCATCAGATCGATGGCCCCCTCTCGCAGCAGCCCGGTCAGATAGAGATGCGGGCCGGTGGTGACCGAAAGCAAGAGATCAGGCTGCAACTCGCGCAGGCGCAGCGCGATCCGCGGGAAAAGCCGGGTGGCCGCCGTGGGCAGCACCCCCACCGCCAGCCGCCCCTGGCCCGCACCGGGGTGCAGCGCCGCCGCCCCGGCCTGCAGCGCCTGCAGGGCTGCACTGGCATGCTGGCGAAACACTGCGCCCTGCTCGGTCAGGATCAGACGGCGGCTCTCGCGCCGGAACAGGGCCACGCCCAGCAGCGCTTCGGCTTCGGCCAGCGTGCGCGACAGGGCGGGCTGGCTGATGCCCTGAGCGCGGGCGGCGACGGACAGGCTTTCTGCCGCGGCAATCTCCAGGAAGGCGCGGATGTGTCGCAGTTTCAGCCCTGGATGTATGCCTGTTTGATTATGCATAGCGGCTCATTTTGCATTATGCGCCCGAAAACCTGGCTGTTAAGTTATGGGTCACAGGGGGGCATGATGCAAGTTTTGACACGGCCTTGGGGCGCGATGCATTACCGGATTGATGGCGCAGCCAGCGGTCCGACCGTGGTTTTTGCCAATTCACTGGGAACCGATCTGCGGCTTTGGGATGGGCTTTTGCCGCTTTTGCCCCAGAACTGGCGCTTTGTGCGCTATGACAAGCGCGGCCATGGCCTGTCGGATCTTGGCGGGGCAGTTTCGGGCGCCGATCTTGCCGATGACGCCGCCGCCTTGATCGAGCGGCTTGGCTCTCCGGTCGTTTTTGTGGGCCTGTCCATCGGTGGGTTGATCGCGCAGGCGCTGGCGGCTCGGCGGCCCGATCTGGTCAAGGCGCTGGTGATTTCGAACTCGGCGGCGAAACTGGGCACCGCCGAAAGCTGGCAGGCCCGTATCGACGCCATCCGCGCCCATGGTCTGGCGGGCATCGCCGACGCGGTGATGGAGCGGTGGTTTGCCCCTACCTTTCGCGCTTCGTCGGCAGTAACCCCTTGGCGCAACATGATGATCCGCACACCCGAGGCAGGTTACATCGCCGCCTGCGGTGCCCTTGCTGGGGCCGATCAGACCAAGGCGACCCGCGCCCTGCGCCTGCCGACGCTGGTGATCGCAGGGCAAGAGGATGGCTCAACCCCGCCCGATCTGGTGCGCGCGACGGCGGCTCTTGTGCCGGGGGCGGCCTTTCACGTCATTCCTGGCACCGGGCATCTGCCCTGCGTGGAGAACCCCGCCGCCTATGCGGCCATCCTGTCGCCTTTCCTGCAGGCCAACGCATGACCGATCCGCGCGAAACAGCCATGGCCACCCGCCGCCGTGTACTGGGCGACGCCCATGTGAACCGGGCCGAGGCGGCGAAAACCGATTTCGACGCGCCGTTTCAGGCGCTCATCACCGATGCCGCCTGGGGCCATGTCTGGAGCCGCGCGACGATCTCGTTGCGCGAACGCTCGATGTTGACCATCGCGCTCTTGGCCGGGCTGGGGAATGACCACGAACTGGCCATGCACATCCGCGCCACCGCCAACACCGGCGCCAGCGAACAAGACGTGCTGGAGGCGCTTTTGCACGTTGCCATCTATGCCGGCGTGCCGCGCGCCAACCATGCCATCAAGATCGCCAAGGACACCTTTGCCGCCATGAAGGAGGCCAGATGAAGCCCGCCGAATTCTACCAGCGCGACCGGCTGTGGCAGCCGCCCGCCTACACCCAGAATTACAAGACCTCTGTGCCGCGCAGCCCGCGACAGGCGCTGCTCAGCCTGCAGGGATCTTTGTCGGAAATCACCGGGCCGACCTTTGGGCACAATGACATCGCCCCCTTGGACAATGACCTGCTGAGAAACTACGCCAAGACCGGCGATCCGGTGGGAGAGCGGATCATCGTCCATGGCCGGGTTCTGGATGAAAACGCACGGCCCGTGCCGAATACGCTGGTTGAAATCTGGCAGGCCAATGCAGGCGGACGCTATCGGCACAAGAAGGACACCTACCTTGCGCCGATCGATCCCAATTTCGGTGGCTGCGGTCGCACGCTGACCGACGAGAACGGCTATTACTATTTCCGCACGGTCAAGCCCGGTGCCTATCCGTGGCGCAACTGGGTGAACAACTGGCGGCCGGCGCATATCCATGTGTCGGTGTTCGGCACGGCCTTTGCCCAGCGGCTGATCACCCAGATGTATTTTGAGGGTGACCCGCTGATTGCAAAATGCCCGATCGTGCAGACCATCCCGGACCCGAAGGCCATTGAACAACTCATCGCGCCACTGGACATGAATGCGGCAATCCCGCTGGATTGTCTGGCCTACAAGTTCGACATCGTGCTGCGCGGCCGCCGTTCGACGCTGTTCGAAAACCGGCTGGAGGGGAACTGACATGCCGCAATCCCTTGATTACCTGAAGGAAACGCCGTCGCAAACTGCCGGGCCTTACGTTCACATCGGCCTTGCCCCCGGTGCTGCGGGCTTTCAGATCTTTGAGCGTGAACTCGGCTGGAACATTGCCGGCCCGGACGCCCCGGGCGAACGTATCCGGGTTGAGGGTGTCGTGCTGGATGGCACCGGCGCGCCCGTCAAGGACGTGATGCTTGAGGTCTGGCAGGCCGATGCGAACGGGATCTACCCCCATCCCGAGGACCCGCGCGCCGATCAATGCGCCACCGGCTTTCGCGGCTGGGGTCGGGTGATTACCGATTTTGAAACCGGGCTCTGGGGGTTTGACACCATCAAACCCGGCCAGATCATGGGCCGAGGGGAGCGCCAGATAGCGCCGCATTTGAACCTGTGGATCGTGGCGCGCGGCATTAACATCGGCCTCAACACCCGCATGTATTTCGAGGATGAGGACAACAGCGCTGATCCGGTGATGAACCTGATCGAACAGGCCCACCGCCGCGAAACCCTGCTGGCGCGCAAGGTTGCGCCCGGTCACTACCGCTTTGACATCCGCCTTCAGGGTGACGGCGAAACTGTGTTCATGGATATCTGAGATGACGGACGTCAAAGGCCAAGCCTGCATCATCTGCGTGGCGATCACCGGGTCGCTGCCGACCAAGGAAAACAACCCCGCCGTGCCGATCACAGTGGCCGAGCAGGTCGAATCGACACATGAGGCGTTTGAGGCCGGGGCCACCATCGCCCATTGCCATGTGCGCGACGACGAGGGCAAACCAACCAGCGACCCCGAGCGTTTTGCCCGCCTGAAAGAGGGTATCGAAAAGCACTGCCCCGGCATGATCGTGCAGCTTTCCACCGGCGGCCGGTCCGGTGCAGGGCAGGCGCGCGGGGGAATGTTGCCGCTGCGGCCCGATATGGCCAGCCTCTCGGTCGGGTCCAACAACTTTCCCACCCGCGTCTATGAAAACCCGCCGGATCTGGTGGATTGGCTGGCCGCCGAGATGCTGAAATACGGCATCAAGCCCGAGGTTGAGGCCTTTGACCTGTCGCATATCCTGAAAGCGCATGAGATGCAGAAGAAGGGCCAGCTTGCCGGCACGCCCTATGTGCAGTTCGTGATGGGCGTCAAGAATGCCATGCCCGCCGACCGCGATGTGTTCGACTACTATATCTACACCGTCAAACGCCTCTTTGGTGCGGATGCGCCGTGGTGCGCGGCGGGGATCGGGCCGAACCAGATCGTTCTGAACGACTGGGCGGTGTCGTCGGGCGGCCATGCCCGCACGGGGCTTGAGGATAACGTTCGGCTGGACCGCGACCGTCTGGCGCCGTCGAATGCGGCTTTGGTGCGGCGGGTGGTTGATCTGTGCGAGAAATACGAACGCCCGGTTGCGGATTGGCGGCAGGCGCGGCAGATACTGGGGCTAAACCTGCCGCAAACCGCCTGAGGCCAAATGCCCGCATCGCCCGCTGACAGCCCGCTTTATGCCCGCCTTTTCGGCGACGACGAAGCCGCGCGCCTCTTTTCCGACAGCGCCGAGGTGCGGGCGATGCTTCTGGTCGAAGGGGCACTGGCCAAGGTGCAAGGTGCCTTGGGGGTGATCCCGGCGGAAAGCGCCGCCTTCCTGCATCGCGCCTCGTTCGAGGTGCAGATTGATCCGTCTGCGCTGGCTGCCGAAACCGCCGTGAACGGCGTGCCGGTGCCGGCCTTGGTCGCAGCCTTCCGCAGCGCCTGCAACGCACCCCAGCACGCCGCCTTTGCGCATTGGGGGGCCACCAGTCAGGACATCATGGACAGCGCGCTGGCCTTGCGGTTGAAGCGGTTGTTCGACCTGTGGGACAGCCGGCTTGAGGCCCTGCTTGCCGCGCTTGGCACGCTTGCGGGCCATCATGCGGCCCTGCCGATGGCCGCGCGGACCTATGGGCAGTTGGCCACCCCAACCAGCTTTGGCGCGGTGGTTGCGGGCTGGGGCTGGCCTTTGCTGGCGCAGAGGCAGTCCTTGGCGGCGCTGCGCCCGGCGGTCCTGCGCGTGTCGCTTGCGGGGGCGGCCGGAACGCTGTCGGCGATGGGCGAGCGGGGGCCAGAGGTGCGCGCCGCCTTGGCCGAGGCGCTGGGTCTGGCCGATCCGGGGCACAGCTGGCATGCCGACCGGTCCGGCATCGGCGCGCTGGCGGGGTGGATGGCCACCACCACCGCCGCCTTGGGCAAGCTGGGCGAGGATCTGCTCCTGATGACGCAATCGGGCCTGTCCGAGGTGGGGATTGCGGGCGCGGGCGGGTCGTCGACCATGCCGCAAAAGCAGAACCCGGTCGGGCCATCGGTTCTTGTGGCGCTGGCCCGGCAGGTGGCCGGTTTGGCGGCCACGCTTCAGGGGGCTGGGCTGCATCGACAGCAGCGGGACGGCGCGGCCTGGTTCACCGAATGGTTGACCTTGCCGCAGGCGGCGATTTCCACCAGCCGCGCCTTGGGTCTGGCGCTGCAGATTGCCGACAAGATCACGCCGGACCCCGCCGCGATGGCGCGCAATCTGGCTGCCGATGGTGGATTGATCCATGCCGAGGCACTGAGCTTTGCCCTGGCCGGAACCATGCCCCGCCCCGAGGCACAGGCGGTCGTGAAACGCCTTTGCGATGAGGTGGCAAAGACGGGCCAGCCGCTGGCCAGCCTTGCCGCCCGCGACTTTCCCGGCACCGATTGGGCCGCGCATCTTGCCCTGTCCAGCCTGGGTCAGGCCCCGGCCGAGGCCCGGGCCTTTGCGGCGGCCTGCCAACCGTCAGGGCAATGAAAGTTTCGCCATCCGTCCGCCATCGACCGTCCAGACCTGCCCGGTGACGAAACCCGCCTCGTCACTGGCCAGCCAAGCCACCAGCGCCGCCACTTCCTCGGGCTTGCCGGTGCGGCCCACGGGGTGGATGCGGCCGATATTGGCGCGAAAGGCCAAGGGGTCGGGCATCGCGTTGACGAAGGCCTCGTTGAGCTCGGTGTCGATCCAGCCCGGCGCCACCGCGTTGCAGCGCACGTCGGCGCTTTCATCCACCGCCACCGCCCGCGTCAGCCCGTGCAGCCCCGCTTTCGATGCCGAATAGGCGGCGTGCTGCGGGTTCGACCCCAGCCCTTCGATAGAGCCGATGTTGACAATCGCCCCCTTGCCCGCCCGCAGATGCGGCAGGGCCGCCTTGATGAACAAGAAGGGCGCCGTCAGGTTGACGCGGAGATTGCGCTCCCAATCCTCAAGGCTCATCGCCTCGACGCGGGCCTCTTGCATCATGCCCGCGTTGTTCACCAGCACATCCAGATGGCCCGCGCGGGTGATGACGTCGGCCACCACCGTCGCAGGGCTGGCGGGATCAGTGAAATCGGCCTCGATGCCCTCGAACTCGGCGTCGCGCCCGCGCTGGGCGGTGAACACCCGCGCGCCTTCCAGGGCCAGCCGCCGGGCAATTGCCTGCCCGATGCCCGACCGGCCGCCGGTGACCAGCGCGACTTTGCCTGCAAACCGGCTCATTTGACCGGCTTCCCGCCATTCACCTCGACCACCGCGCCCACCATGTAACGCGCGGCATCCGAGGCGAGGAAGAGGATCACATCGGCAATATCCTCAGGCTCGGCAATGCGGCCCAAGGGCACGGACTTGCCCAGCTCGGCCACGGCGGTGTCCGGGTCAAACCCGCGCTTGGCAAAGCCGGTGCGCAGCATCGGGGTGTTCACCTCATTCGGGGCGACGGCATTGATGCGGATGCCCTTGTCGGCATGGTCCATGCCCATGCATTGGGTCAAGGAGGCAATCGCCGCCTTGGTCATGCAATACACCGCATGGCCCGGACCGGGGCGCAGGCCCCAGCAAGAGGCGACATTCACAATCGCCGAACCGGGCGGAAGCAGCGGAATGGCCGCGCGGCAAATGCGGAAAGGGGCCTCGACGTTGACCCCGACTGACAGGTTCCAATCGGCATCGGTCGTTTCATCCACCTTGCCGCGCGTGATGACGCCCGCATTGTTCACGACGATATCCAGCCCGCCAAGGGCCGCCTTGGCCGCCGCCGGCAGGCCGTCGGCATAGGCAGCCTCCAAGAGGTTCCCGGGCAGATGCGCCTCGGCCTCAATCCCCGACACATCGCGGTCGGCTACCGCCACCAGCGCACCCTGCGCCCGCAAGGCCCGCACCACCGCCGCCCCGATGCCGCCCGCCGCGCCGGTGACCAAAGCCTTCTTACCCTTGAGATCGTTCATGGTTCTCATCCGAATGAGAGAACAGGATTGCCGAAGATGCCATCCTCGGGGATCACCCCAAGCCCCGGGCCTTCGGGCAGTTTGATATGGCCCCCGACAATGTCGATGCCATTGGTCCGGTCGTAATGCCCTTCGACGTAAGGCGCGGCCAGCCAGACGCCTTCGTTCAGCCGCGGGGATACGGTGGCACCGATATGGGTGCAGGCGGCGTGGATGATGTCGCCGCCCCAGGCGTCATCGCAGGTATGCGGCATTGACCGTGCCTCGCAGATGTCGCGGAAGGCCGCCATTTGCTGCAGCCCGCCGATGCGGGTGACCTTCATGCCGAAGCCATCCACCAGACCCTGGCCGGCAACGCGCACGACCGTCGCCAGATCGTCGCCGTTTTCGTCCAGATATACCCCATGATGCAACTGCCCCCGGATCGCGGCCAGCTCTTCGATGGTGTTGCAGGGCTGTTCCATGATGAAGGGAATATCCGGGCATTCCCGCGAGAGCCGCAGCGCGTCGCGGGTCGGAAGGCCCCGGTTCCCATCCGCCGCCAGCCGCATGCCCGAGCCCTTGATGACCTCCCAGACCTTGCGCAGGACGGCGATGTCCACCTCCACCGGGCGGCCACCGATTTTCACCTGCATCCGGGGATAGCCCTCGGCCATTTTCTCGGCAGCGATGCGGGCGATCTCGTCAGGCTCACCGACGCCGCTGGCATAGTAGGAGGGCATGCGTTCCGCAGCCACACCGCCCAGAAGATCGGCCACCCGCACCCCGTAAGCCTTGCCCAGGGCATCATGCGCGGCGATGTCCACGGCCGCCTTGGCATAGCGGTGCCCGTTCAGCAGGCCGTCCATCCGGCGGCGCAGCATCACCGGATGCAGGGCCGCCCCGATCAGGCCTTGCCCCATCTCTGCCAGCGCCGCCCGCGCGCCAAGCGCATGCGCGGGCGCATAGGTCGGCCCGACCGGGCAGGTCTCGCCCCAGCCGACAGTGCCGGTTTCGGTGACAATCTTCACCAGTGTGGTGTCCAGCGCATGAACCAGCGCATTGGCCATCCGGTAGGGGCCGTTCTTCACGGGCAACTGGTGGGCGTAGATGTGCAGTTCCTTGATTTTCATCTCAGAACTCCGTGTTCAATTCGTCCACCGCCGGAATCTCGCGCTCGCGCCGGGCCATATAGTCGCGCAGCGCCTCGTCGATGCCTTCGTCCAGCTTGGGTTCCACATAGTCATTCAGCAAGACCTTGGCCCGCTCCAGCGCGCGCTGGGTGATCTCGACCGAGCCTTCGGCCTGCCACTGCTCGATGGAGTTGTTGTCGAAAAGCTTTGGCATGAAGAAGGCACGCTCAAAGTTTTCCAGCGTATGCGGATGGCCCAGATAATGCCCGCCGGGGCCAACATCGCGCACGGCGGCCATCGCCTCGTCAAAGTCATCCCAGCGCGGACCCTCGGCCATGCGATAGCCCATTTGGCACATCTCGGCATCGACCACGAATTTCGCGACCGAGCAGTGCATCCCGGCCTCGTTCCAACCGGCGGAATGCCAGATGTAGTTCGCTCCGGCATGCAGGACTGCATTCATCGTCATGGCGGATTCATACCCCGCCTGCGCGTCAAAGGTCTTGGCCCCGCCCAGAAGGTTACTGGTCCGCCACGGCACGTTGTAGAACCGGGCCATCTGGCCGATCATGAAGTTCATCAGGCTGATCTCTGGCGTCCCGGCCATCGGCGCGCCTGATTTCATGCTGACGGTTGACAGGTAATGGCCATAGATCGCGGGCGCGCCCTTGCGGATCACCTGCGTATAAGCCAGCGCCGACAGCGCCTCGGCGTTCAGCTGCGCCACGGCGGGGGCGACCGAGGCCGGGGTATTCGCCCCGCCCAGAACGAAGGGAGAGCACAGGACCGGCTGCTTGCGTTTCACAAAGGCCCGCATGGCCGACAGCATGGTCTCGTCCCAGACCAAGGGAGAATTGCCGTTGCAATTGCCGGTGGTGACCGGGGTTTCCTCCATCGCCTCACGGCCGAACAAGATCTCGCACATGGCCATGACATCTTCGGCGTTCTTGCCGCTGGTCGTCATGCCCATGAAGGTCTTGTCGGAATGTTTCATCGACGAATAGGTGATGTGAAGGTGGCGGTGGCTGACCTTCAGGTCCATCGGTTCGACGATGTGGTGCGCCGACGAATG
>JALQYS010000285.1 GCA_023254015.1 Paracoccaceae bacterium | reverse complement strand
GGAAATCCCCGCGATCTCGCCATGATAGGACAGGCCCAGGACGGCCGCCGCGGGCGCATCGCTGCCCAGGTCCTCGACCAGGGCGCGCAGGTCGTCGGCCCAGCCCGGCACCGCCAGCGGGTCCAGGCTGCCGCTGCGCCGGATGCGCAGGACGTCCCCCCCGCGCGAAACCAGCGCGGCCATGGTTTTCGTGCCGCCGCTATCGACCCCCAGAACGACATCCATGGACCGGACCTTCCCCTCGACAAGCCTTGCGCCGCCCTGCCTAGCACGGTCATTTCAAATTCATAAGACGGCCGCCGATCATCCCACCCGCGCCGTGGCGCAGAGGCCGCAGCCCGCTAGGCCGAGAGGCTCCCCGCCGCATCCAGCAACCGGCTGACCAGTTCCGAGCTGTTCCTGACCTTCATCTTGCGGATCATGTTGGCGCGGTGCACCTCGACCGTGCGCGGAGAGCAGTCCAGCGCCAGCGCGATCTCCTTGCTGGTGAACCCGTTCACCAGATAGCGCGCGACCTTCTTTTCGGTGGGCGTCAGCGGCTCCAGTGCGCCCGAACTGGCCGCCGCCCCCGCCTCGATCGGCCGATAGGTCCAGATCGCCAGCCGCAAGGGATCTTCGGGGTCAAGCGCGGTGCCCTGCCCCTCCATCCACACGACCTGCCCATCCTTGTGCCGCATGAACCGCTCATCGCGATACACCTCGCCCGCCCGCATTGCCCGCCGGGCCCGCGCACCGATCAGCTCGAAATCGGTCTGGCCGGGATAAAGCAGCCGGATCGACTGGCCCTCCAGCTCGGCCACCGTCCAGCCGAACACCGCCTCCACCCGCAGGCTGGCGCGCAGTATCACCCGGTCGGCCAGGATCAGCGTCGCATCCGGCGCATGGCGAAAGGCCAGCCGCTCATAATCCCCTGAGGTCTTGCCCATCGCCGCATCCTACGTATCCATCTACGTATTCTTACGGATAGCGGCCCCGGCTGCAATCTTTCAGGATCACCGCCGTCACCCCGACGGCGGGAATTCCGCGCGCCGTGGGTCTGTGGAGGAACTTGCACATGAAAAAGATCTACCCAAGTGCGGATGCGGCACTTGAAGGTCTGCTGTTTGACGGCATGACCATCGCCTCGGGCGGCTTTGGCCTTTGCGGCATCCCGGAACTTCTGATCGCGGCCATCCGCAAGGCAGGCACGAAGAACCTGACCATCGCCTCGAACAATGCCGGCGTTGACGGCTTTGGCCTTGGCGTGCTGCTGGAAACCAGGCAGGTGAAGAAGATGATCTCGTCCTATGTGGGCGAGAATGCCGAATTCATGCGGCAGTATCTGTCGGGCGAGCTGGAGCTGGAATTCAACCCCCAGGGCACCCTGGCCGAGCGTCTGCGCGCCGGCGGCGCCGGCATCGGCGGCTTTTACACCCGCACCGGCGTGGGCACCGTGATTGCCGAGGGCAAGGACGTGAAGGTGTTCGACGGCAAGGAATACATCCTTGAAACCGGCATCGTCACCGACATCTCCATCGTCAAGGCGTGGAAGGCCGACCCGTCGGGCAACCTCGTGTTCCGCAAGACCGCCCGCAACTTCAACCCGCCCGCCGCAACCGCCGGCAAGGTCTGCATTGCCGAGGTCGAGGAAATCGTGCCGCTGGGCAGCCTCGACCCCGACCACATCCACCTGCCGGGCATCTATGTGCATCGCCTGATCCAAGGCCAGCACGAGAAGCGCATCGAAAACCGCACCACCCGCAAGAAGGAGGCTTAAGCCATGGCATGGGATAGAAACCAAATCGCCGCGCGGGCCGCAAAGGAACTGCAAGACGGCTGGTATGTGAACCTCGGCATCGGGATTCCGACGCTGGTGTCAAATTACATCCCCGAAGGCGTCAACGTGACTCTGCAATCGGAAAACGGCATGCTGGGGATGGGCCCCTTCCCTTACGAGGGCGAGGAAGACCCCGACCTCATCAATGCGGGCAAGCAGACCATCACCGAACTGCCGCAGACCGCCTATTTCGATTCTGCGCAATCCTTCGCGATGATCCGCGGCGGCAAAATTGCCATGGCGATCCTTGGCGCGATG
>JALQYS010000203.1 GCA_023254015.1 Paracoccaceae bacterium | reverse complement strand
CTCGATGGCGCCTTATCTCGCCAAGAACCGTGCGGTGTGTGGGGTGGTCAGCTTATTGAAGATGGCGTGATCATCGAACGTAAGCGTCGCGCTGGTCGACCACCACGTCAGGTGATCGCCCACCTTGCCCGCGCCAAAGCGCGCGATCAGGGTCAGACGACCGGGCTCGTTTTCCGGGTTCAGCTTGGCCATCAGCACCTTGAGGTCTTCGGCGGTGGTGGTCGGGCCGCATTTCAGACCGATCGGGTTCAGAACGCCCCGGCAGAATTCGACATGGGCGCCATCGGGCTGACGGGTGCGGTCGCCGATCCAGATCATGTGGCCCGAGCCCGCCACATTCTGGCCGGTCAGGCTGTCGACGCGGCACATCGCCTCTTCATATTCCAGAAGCAGCGCCTCGTGGCTGGTATAGAAATCAACGCGCGACAGGACTTCGGCATTGTCCGAGGTGACGCCCGCGGCATTCATGAAATCCAGCGCGTCCGAGATGCGGTTGGAAATCTCGCGGTAACGTTCGGCCTTGTCATGCTCGGCAAAGCCCAGCGTCCAGCTGTGCACCCGGTGGATGTCGGCAAAACCGCCGGTCGAGAAGGCGCGCAACAGGTTCAGGCTGGCCGCGGCCTGCGTATAGGCCTGCAGCATCCGCGACGGATCGGGGATGCGAGCCTCATGCGTGGCTTCAAAGCCGTTGATGATGTCGCCGCGGTAGCTGGGGTATTCCACCCCGCCGATCACCTCGGTATTGGCCGAGCGCGGCTTGGCGAACTGGCCGGCCATGCGGCCAACCTTTATCACCGGGACCTTGGCGCCATAGGTCAAGACCACCGCCATCTGCAGCATGACGCGGAAGGTGTCGCGGATGTTGTCGGCCGAAAACTCGGCAAAGCTTTCGGCGCAATCGCCGCCCTGCAAGAGGAAGGCCTTGCCTTCGACCGCCTGTGCCAGCTGCTTTTTCAGACGCCGTGCCTCGCCGGCAAAGACCAGCGGCGGATACTTGGCAAGCTGCGCCTCGACGGCGGTCAGCGCGGCAGTATCGGGATAGTCCGGCATCTGCACCCGCGGTTTCGCGCGCCAGTCCGACTTTTTCCAGCCCTTGGTCATGGCTTTGGCCTTTCGTTAGCGGTATCGCCGCGCGGTATAAGGAAAATCGCGGCAATTGCAAAGGCGGAAAGGGCGGGAAAACCAGTGGAATCGCCTTGCAGAGGGCTGGAATTCCTGTTTCCATCCTCTGATTCCGACACAAACAGGTCGCAAGATGTCCAACCCCCAGCGCAAGGCCACCACGGTTGCCAAGACCGACAGCCCCAAGCGGTTCGTTTTCCTGCTGCTTGACCGCTTTACGATGCTGTCCTTTGCCGGCGCCATCGAACCCTTGCGCATCGCCAACCGGGTTGCGGGCGAACAGCTTTACACCTGGGTTCTGGCCGGCGAAGGCGACATGGTGTCATGTTCAAACGGGGCGGCCTTCAAGCTGGACATCGGGCTGGAAGATATTGACCGCGATGATATCGTTCTGGTCTGCGGCGGGATTGACGTGCAGAAATCGGCGACCAAGGGCGTGCTGAACTGGCTGCGCCGCGAGGCCCGGCGCGGCGTCACCATCGGCGGGCTGTGCACCGGGGCCTATGCCGTGGCCAAGGCGGGGCTTCTGGACGGCAAGAAAGCGACGATCCACTGGGAGAATCAGGACGGCTTTCTGGAAGAGTTCGAGAAGGTCAAACTGACGAAATCGGTCTTTGTGATGGACGGAAACCGCTGGTCGACGGCGGGGGGAACCTCGTCCATCGACCTGATGCTCAAGGTGATCGCCGCCGATCAGGGCGAGGATCTGGCCAACACCGTGGCCGACCAGTTGATCTACTCCTCGATCCGCACCGACCAGGACAGCCAGCGCCTGTCGATCCCGACCCGTATCGGTGTACGCCACCCCAAGTTGAGCCAGGTCATCCAGATGATGGAGGCCAATATCGAAGATCCGATGTCGCCCGCCGATCTGGCCGAAGAGGTGGGCATGTCGACCCGTCAGCTGGAACGGTTGTTCCGGCGCTATCTGAACCGCAGCCCGAAACGCTATTACATGGAACTGCGGCTGCAGAAGGCGCGGAACCTGTTGATGCAGACCGATATGAGCGTCATCAATGTCGCCCTCGCCTGCGGTTTTGCCAGCCCGTCGCATTTTTCGAAGTGCTATCGCGGCCATTACAACACCACGCCCTACCGCGAGCGCGGCACCCAAGGCATGCCGCCCCCGGCCATGGCGGGCCGGCTGTCGATCTGAGATTTCGCCTTTCGCGTGAATGCGTGCGTTTGCAAGTTAATTGTTGATTGGCCCCGTATTTCAAGCTTGAAACACCCTCCACCACAGCCCTACCAAAGGGGGCTTGGCACGACCGGCCCTACGAAAAAGCGGCCATCGCCCTGTCGCCACGCTGTCGACACAATGGGGCTTTCTTTTTTTTCGGGGCCCGCATAACC
>JALQYS010000138.1 GCA_023254015.1 Paracoccaceae bacterium | reverse complement strand
CCCAACTTCAACAGCAAAACGGCTAAGTTATTGTTTCCATTAGACCCGGAGGGTCGTTCATGTAACTACTACGGTAAGGCTCAGACGATTTGGGGTACGTTCAGTGCTTCAAAGAGGTCCAGTTGTGAAGGGGTTGGCGCGGAGATGCCGGCGACCGTCCGGTCGGCGATCTTTGCGTTGTGGCGCTGGACCTTGGCGAGGAGTTCCAAGGCAGCTTTGGGGCTTGCGGCGTGGCCCTTGGTCTTCAGGCGCATGCGCATGACGCGATAAAGGGTGAGGGCGAGGAAGCAGATGAGCGCGTGCGCCCGGATGCGGTCAGGCAAGCGGTGGTGGACCGGCGCGATCTCGATGTCGGATTTGAGGACGCGGAACCCGCGCTCAATATCGGCAAGACCCTTGTAGCGCGCGACAGCCTCTGCAGGGCTGATGTCGGTGGTATTGGTAATCAGGGCGAGCGTGCCGTCGAAGAGCTCGGCGCCGGCCACAGCCTCTTCCTCCACCGACCAAGAGAAGCGATCGGCGGTCAGGTCCGCCTTGAGGAAGCGCGTCATTTCAGCATCGGCGACCGCACGGGTGAAGCGGCTGTAGGCCCCGCGGTCGGAGGCGCGGCGCCCTTGGGGTGTGGACCCTCCGTCCTGGGCGTCCAGCTTGCCCACCATCTTTTCGGCCATGGCCTCGAGTTCGGCGATGCGAGCGCGGCGGGTCTCCCCCTGCTCGGCGGCGCGCAGAGGGTCATGGGCAACAATCAAGCGATGGCCCGCGAAGGTCGCCTCGGCCAGACCATCCCCATCGAAGGCAAGGCCACGGAAGGTCTCGACCAAGTCACCATAGCGCCGTGCCGGCACGGCGAGGATGAACTCAAGCGTGCGCCCACCTTCCTGAGCCAGTGCGGTGAGGGCGCCGATATTGTCGAGGCTGAGCAGCCCGCGATCCGCGACCAGAATGACCCGCTCGATGGGAAAGCGCTGCAGCACCGTGGCCAGCATGGCCTGCAGAGTCTTGGTCTCTGCAACGTTGCCGGGATGGACGGTATGCATCAGCGGCAGGCCCTCGGCGGTTTGCACCACACCCATGACGAACTGGCGAGCGATGCCCCCGGTTTCCTTGTTCATGCCATAGGCGCGCAGATCCTCCTCGACCTCACCTTCCCCGTGGATGCGGACAGTGGTCAGGTCGTAGAAGACGACCGTGATGTTGCGATCTACCAAGGGCCGGATCTGTTTGGCGAGTTCGCTCTCCACCCGATCAGCATGATCCATGAGCGCGTCCATGGCACGCAGGAGATGGTGATGCTCCACCTTTTCCGGCATGGCTGGCATCGCGACAGTGTCCAGCCAGCGCAAGACACCCAACTTGCTGTTGGGGGCGCAGAGCCGGTTGAAGACCATAGCCCGCACGAGGGCCTCAGCATCGAACTGCCGCTTGCCGGAGCGCAGCGCCCGTCCGAGCGCGCGGTCAAAACCAAGTTCCTTCCAGATCTCATGCAGCGCAAAGACGTCGCCGTAGGAAAGGGCGCTCTGGAACTCAACCTTCGCCTTCTCCTGGACTTCACGCCCCGCAACACGGCTGAGGCCGCGGATCAAAGCGTCGAGGCTGCCGTCTTCCAGGTGGTCGACGCGCCCGAGGTTGGCGACGACGCGCAGGCGCGGCTTTCCGTCCGCATTACGGAAGGATTCCATGATCTGCAGGTAGCTGCGGCCGCCATTGGACGTGATGCGCGTGAACATGGAATGCAAAATATCGCGACAAATCGTTTCATACAAGGCGATTCATAAGATCGACATGTAACTACACGACTTTCGCCATCTTCAAGTCCAACCAATTGAAATCATTGAAACCAAGGAGCCGAAATCAACGGATTTCGAGTCCCAAGTGTTGAAGTTGGGGGTCCTCTCCTTGGGCCGGACTCTAGCATCAGATGGACGAGTTATCGGGGGTCACAGCACAGGCGCAAAGGTTCCTCTGCGCCCACGATGAAACCGCCAACCTGTTCCGCCTTCGCCGCCACACGATGACCGCCTCCAGATACCGTCAGAGCCTCGCCGCCGCGTTCGAGCGCTGGAACGACTGTGCGAAAAGCATGGCCGCGTGACAGAAGGTAGCGCACCCCCACTTTCGATCCCGGTCAACAACTTGACGATCCCCCAACCGTCGCCCAATTGTCCGGGAATTCCGAAATCCACAACGTCACCGCCGACGCTGTCTGACTGCGGTTCCAGCGTGAAAGCATTGTTCAGATCAAGACGGTCAGGGCGCCGGTCTAATGCTGATGCTGCGCAGAGAAACTCCTAGCTTGCGATGATCGAGAACCTTGCCGGTTCCCGCCTCCACCACCTGCTCGGCTGGATCCTGCAGCGTGAGTATTATCGTTACATCTCTTGCTGCGGCGGGCAGATTCGCCGCAGGGAACGGCAAGCTGAACACACGCATCTCAGGCACAAGTTCAACACTGCCGACCCGCGTTCTGTTGATGTCGACATGCAGCATTTGCGGCTTCCGGGAGCTAAGTTGGCGTCCTGCAGCCTCGAAATCCAAGATCAGATGCCGTTTGTCGCTCTCCGGCTGCGATTCCACCACCGCAAACAGCGCCCCTCGATCCCCGTCGACCCATGTGAAATCCGCCTCAGGGGTGGAAAACCCCTCGGCAAGGAAGGATTTCCCCGAGCCCTGAGCCGAAGTTGCATATCGCTCGCCCAGACGCAGGATGGGGCGATCATCCAGTCGCAAGGAGAGAAGCGCAAACAAACGCACGGCAGCCTTGTTCGCCTTGCGCTCATCCAAATGCGGCACCAACTCGATCGACAACGCGCTGCCCTCACCGAAAAGCCCCGGTGGCACCACGAACCGATGATGCTCCGGCTCTTGCCCTAGGTGCGCAATACCTATCTGCATGCCATTGGCCATTACGCGCACCTCCAGCCGCTCCGGGTCGGCCAGCCCTGGCGCGGCCTTCATCTGCAAGGTGACTGTCCGAGATTCGGCACTGATCGCCGCAACACGGAAGGCGAGGCGGGCTGGAGCGTTGGAAACCCAGACTGCCTCGTCGCTGGGGAAGCAGTTTTCCTGCAGCAGCACCAACCCAGAGCCGCGCCGCGAGGTTTCCATGGACATCCCTGTATCGACCAACGGCAGCGATTGGTTTCGCGGCCCACGTCTGACGCCGATCCCACCGATGAAGATCCCCAAATGTCGAGTGTCCACCACCCGCCCTTCCGAGTCCAGCACGGGTTCGGCATGATCGGCAGTAACGCGAACACTCAGGATGTCCAACGGCCTGATCCCTCTCGGGAGTCGCAAGACAAAGTCTGTCAGATCAGCTTCGATCGGCATATAGCCTAGAATGGCACCGTTCACTGCGACTGTCGCGTGCTGGTCTCGCCCAGTGATCTGCGATGGCCGCCCACCCATTTGAATAACCAAGTCAAGATCACGATCCTCGGGTTGAAGATCGCCCAACCGGAAGCGCAGAAGGCCAGTCTCACCATCAATCCAGACCGCGCGGGCTTCTGGTGTGGAAAATCCTGCGACCAAAAAGTCGGTACCCTTCTCGCCTGCCTTCACCTGCACGACCCTATCCAAGAGCAGTATAGGACAATAGAACCCGTCTGTACTTTGAGTTGGCGCGATGCGCTGACTTACCGGGGGCGCAAACGACAGCAGATCGCGGAAGGCGGGATCGAACCGCAGCCGGTCAACGATGAACTGCTGCTGCCGCTCAACCGAGGCAGCGTCCGGACGCTGAAGATCGGCCTCTGCGACGATGCGAATGCACGAGGCTACCCCTGTCCGTGCGACCGGAGTCCGGCCCTGTGCCAGTACCAGCAGATAGCTCGTCTCGCAGCCATCGAGAAGTCTCAGCGCCTCTAGGCCCGTGTTCCTGAGCAGACTAGCGCGGAACAGAAAGCAGCCGGGTTCGGGATCTGCTGGCTGTGACAGCAGGTGTCGAGCGTCTGCCGGGACGCTGATCGACGACAGTGTTCGCCGAACCAACTGGCGCCGGCGAACACTCTCACTTGATTCGTCCAGCAACCCGGATCCGGCCGCCATGGAACCGGGATTATCGCGCAGCTGCTCGGACAGCAGTGCGAAATGATCGTGAAAGAAATCCTCTCCGGGCCGGACCACGGCAAAGGCCGGAGTGTCCACATGCTTCAGCGCGGCGAATACTGCGGCACCGCGGGTTTCAAGCGGCAGATGTGCCTCCGTGAATGTGTCGCAGGTCACCGTTACCTTCACCAAGGACTTGCGTGCAGCTTCGATCCAAGCCTTGCCCGATCCGTCGGCGAATGCCTGCGAGCAGGAAAGTACCAGATGAATGCCTACACCCGTCTGCGCCCCCAAGCCGTGCAGAAGCTCGGCCAGTGGTGCGTCCGACATATCTGGATAGGGCAAGATCACCGTGACCCCTGCCCCCTCCTTCGGCTCGATGAGCGGAAGGGGCTCCCTTCGGACATGCCGGGTAATAACCGCACTCAGGCATCGTTCGAGCGAAAAGAACTCGCGCAGTCGCTCCTGCCCGATCAGGGCTCTCCTACCTGCCATCTCGGGATCATTGCGTATTTCTTCGACAATGGCTCTGATCTGATGAAAGATTTCCTCGTCGCTGACGGTATCGTTGATTTGCCACACCACATCCGAGAAATATTTCTCAATGATTGGATGTGGGTTTGCTATGATTGCACAACCGGCCGCCAAACCCTCGAACAGGCGGTTCGACATCACTCCGCTTTTCTGGTGCGGCGTCGAGGACATAGCCAAGCAAATGCCGGAGCGCGCCAGCGAACGAACAACGCTGGCGCCGTCGAAGGGCAATTCGCCCCGGTAGGTTGTATACCCTTCCCACGGCTGCACACCAAGGAACATGCGCGGCCCATATATATCGATCAAATCGGCTTCATCCAGAAGTCGCAGAAGCTCTTGGTGGCGCCCCTTGCCGCTTTGACCGAGCCGCTCCCAGTTAATGCCGATATAGAACAGTCGCGAGTCTCGGGTGATCGAAGGTGGATAATAGGGTTCTGGTGGACTATGAAACAGATAGGGAAAAACTACGTCCGCATCCTGGCCCAGCGAGATAAGCAGATTGCGGATATGTGCATCGGCGAGATCAGCCGAACACGACAGCATGCCCGAATGGGTCAGAAGCTTCTCGGTCGATCTGGCATAGCCGAAATCGCTGTAAAACGAGACCGGCTGCCAGATGGCATAATACGAGGGGATATCCAGTAGTCTGGGCGTTTCAAAATGCAGCGAGATCATAAAATCGGCATCGTCTCGGGTGACCTGCCGCATAGTGTCGACTGGCTTCCCGTCGCTAGTCCAGAACGGATAGCCGTCGTTGTCGGTGACGATAATCCGCGCTCCGATATTCACTGCCGCCCGGCAGAACCGCATGACTACCTCGTATTCGGCGTTCTTCAAATTCGGCCAAGCAAGCGGCAGGATGATCGTCGCACTGGTAGGCGTGCCAGTGCGTGTATCCGAAAAGTAATTCCGAAGCGCTTCGAGATGCCCAGTGGGCATCGCGGATGATCTTTCCAAATCCGTTCTCCAGTTCCCAATCAAATACAATCGTCCGGCCACTTACAGTGATAGCGCAGAATGCTCTTGGCCTCTGGGCTGAGAAAATCTGGCCGTTTCATGCCCAGATTGTGCTGATCGAGCGCGCTGGACAGTTGATTACGGATTGCCAGTTTCTGCTGATCGGTCAGGAATGTCCTGTTCAGATCCCTGAAAAACTCGATTGCCGAATGGGGCATTGACCGGTTCACCTGCGAAACTGGCGGGAACATAGGGCCGTCAGGGGGGAGATGCAACGCCTTTCGCAGAAAATCATCTGCCATCGCGTTTCGATCAAGCGCCTCGAATCTCAGTGCCGTGACGTTCTGCTCTCCGAAAACGGCTTTCCAGCGGTCAACTAGGGTCTTCCAGTTTAACGAATCCCAGATGAATTCGAGAAGTTCGCCGATGTCCCCATCATATCCGTCACGCACACGCTGCGCATAGACCGAATTGGTAAAAGAGACGAGATCTCGAAGCGTGACAACCGCCTTGAGGTTGCAGCTGCCGTTAAAACTCAGCACACGGTGGATTTGGGAAATCTGGTCTGGCTGCGTCGCATCTAGTGCGAAAAGTTCGCTGGAAATAAAGATGTTCTGCTCGGGTGCCGCCATAATCTCCTCATGGGCGGCAGCCCAAGCTTCCTCCAGCTGCTTTCGGGACAGGGTCGAATCTATGCGCATCCCTTCCTCACCAAGACACAGCATGACGATGAAATGATGCCCGAAGTCATGAAAGATCTGTGTGCCCGCTTGAAGATAGCGCACATCGAAACCGGAGAGTACGGATGGGTTCTCGTAGAAAGCTTTCTGAATCGCGCTGGTCCCGGTCTTGGGCAAGCCGATATGAAGATGGATGGTCTTTCTAAGTTCTGTCACAGAGGGTCTCGATATTCCCGGTGGCGGATGATAGGATGCGGAGGCAACTATCCAAAAGGGAATTCCTGTAGCGATCAGCTGGTGCGAACGTCGGGGTAGTGCTGCGCGTACCAATTATAAGCCAGTCGCAGCCCGTCCTCCAGCGAGTAGCGATGCATGAACCCGGACTCGCGAAGACGGGTGACATCGTAGCTGCGCTCCATCTGGCCTTCTGGCTTGTCGCTCTCCCAGTGAATATCGCTCACGCCAGTGATGCTCGAGAGATGGGCGACAACCTGCGCAATTGGCACGGACTGCCCAGTGGCTACGTTGTAGCAACCGGAACCGACGTGCGCGAGATGCACAAGTGCGGCCGCCGCGTCGGCAATATATATAAAATCACGCCGGGCAATACCTTTGCCCCACACCCGCACCGGACCACCATTAATTCTCGCGGCATGGAACTTCGCGATCAACGACGGCACGACATGCCCGTTTTCGACATCGAACCGATCGGAAGGCCCAAATAGGTTGGTGAAGATGGCATAGGTGTAATCTACACCATACTGACGACGATAAGCCTCGATCTGCGCCAGCATAGCGCGTTTCGAGTGCCCGTAGGCACTTTCTCCGGCATGCGGGGATCCATCGAAATACTGATCCTCTCGGATATTCTCGACCAAGTGACCGGGGTAAGCGGCAACCGTCGAGGCGAGGGCAAAACGGCGTACGCCGGCCAAGTAGGCACAGGAGATGACGTTGGAATTGATCCGCAGGTTCTCGTCAAAGATTTCAGCAGGAAAGCGAGTATTTCCCATTAACCCATGTACGCGCGCTGCCGTGTGGATGACAATGTTGGGCCTGACCTCCGCAAAAAAATCTCGGGTCGAGTTGTAATCCGACAAATCCACACGCGCACGATTTGCCAAGACGACTCGCCCACCGTTGCGCTCTAGGATTTTAAGTACGGCTGATCCCAGCAGCCCAGACGCGCCCGTTAGAACAATTTTAGACACCACGGCTGATCACTCACTTCCTTCGCTTCTTCGCTTGCACGGCCAGTGCACGTCAGGGCTCCAATACTAAATAAATTTTGCGAGACACTCTCTCGAAATACGACGCAAATCCCCAGTTTCTAGATAGCAACGCTCCGACGCTGGTGTCAACCCCCCCAACTTCGACAGCCACGAGCCGTTTGGCGGCCTTGCGATCGTTTTGACCCCGGGATATTCATCGAACCCCTTTCCGGGGGGCTCCGGTCGGTTTCCAAGCCCGCGATTGCCTTTTTCTTGGCCCCCGACAGAGCGGGGAGCGGCCATCGGTCGATTGTTGTCGGCACCGTCGCGCTCGCGGGTTGGTTTTTGGCAGTTCGAGGAGGTGGGCAGTCGCCCTTCGCGCATGACGATGGGCCGCCCGCAGGCGTTTTCGGTTTCACAGGCGGGTCCGGCGTCAGGCCGCTACGGGTCGGCCCAGTGCAAGGCATTGAGCCGGGGCCAGAGCGCCGCCCAGAAGGGTGCTGCGGCCGAGGAGAGCGCCAGCACCATCCTGCGGCCAGAGATCACCAGGCGCGCGCCCGCGCGCAAAACCCTCTCGCGCAAGCGGCGCAGGCTCCAGCCTGTCCCGGTCGCCGTGGCCATGGCGCGGCGAGCAATGTGCATGACCTCGTAGGCAAGGCAGGCGGTGAGCAGCCGGACCTCGTTGCAGCCGAAGGCGTCAATGGCGGGCGTTCTGGATTTCGGCAGCTTGCCGCGCAGGTGCGATTTCGCGCGGTTGGTCGAAGACAGCGCCGGGGCCAGCACGTCTTTCAACTCGCCCATATGGCCCTCGGCCTTGCCACGTTCGCGGTAATGCGCCAGCACCTCGCGCCGGGTCTTTGTGGTCCAACTGAGCGATGTCACCAGGAAGAAGCGGTCCAGCAGCAGGTCCCCGTCGCGCTCCTTGACGACGAGGATTACCCGCCGAGCTTTGTCCCAGCTGTCGGCCTGATAGCGCAGTTCGTAAAGCCACATGCGTGGCTCGGCAGGCCGCCGCCCCGGTGGGCGCTTCATCAAAGGCTCGGCCAAGCGGTCCAGCACCGGGTTGGCGCGCAGCCGCGAGACGTAATCGATCCCGCGGGCATCAAGGCCCGCCAGCAGCGCGGCCGAAGGGAAGCCCGCATCGATACGCAGCATGGCAACATCGCAGAAGGCCTGCCGCGCCCGGTCCACCACGTCGAGGATCACATCAAGCGCGCCGTCCGCCGTGCCGACATTGCCCGCCCGCAGACGGGCATCCAACATGTCACCCGTCTCGGCGATCGAGGTGATCAAAGGATGGTAAATGCGGGCATTATAATGGCCGTTCCACTCGGCTCTCGGCTGGTGTCCATGGACTTCGATCGGCGCGCTGTCGACATCAAGCGTGACCGACGGCAGCCTTTTTCCCTGCCGCTCGGCCCTGATCCCACGCGCCGCGAGTTCCAGCACCGCCTCGCGCAGGACCTTGAGGTTCGCCGGCTCCGCCATGATCGCGGTGCAGCGCGACAGGGTCGGCTGCGAGGGGAGCCCTCGCCCTTCCAGCGGCGTCAGCCCGGCGGCAGAGCTGGTCGCAAGGCGGAAGGCAGGATCGTGGCGCAGCGCATCGGCATCATCATGGTCGCGCCAGCCTTGCGCAGCCAAGAGCACAGAGGTCCGGATCAGCGAGGCCAGATCATGGGTGACATCGACCTTGCTGCGCGGATCCTTCATCCGGGCGGTCATCCACGACACGATGCCACTGCGCTCCAATATCTCCCGCAGCACCACCGCCCCCGGATCACCGGTCAGGCGATCGGCACGGCTTTCGACCCGCAATGACCTGTTGAAACCCGGAATGACTGGCGATAACGTTTCACCCATGCGTGCGTCCGATGCTGCCGTCGGTTTCTTTCTAGCAGCTTGAATCTAAAGCACTTTCAGGCGCACGCAACCCTCGCCACGCAACTTCCGTGAATAAGGCGGGTTTGACTTATGTGATTTCAATAGGTTAAGCGCCTCGGGCGGCTGTTTTCAGCGAAGTTGTGTTGTAACACGCTATGGCTTCAAAAGCCTTGCGGTATTGAGCAATCGCGCTGTATCGTTCGCCCATGTACACGCGCATCTCCGAATCCGGCGGTCGGCGATACCTGCAGCTCGTCGAAGGCCATCGCGACGAGACTGCCAAGGTGCGCATCAAGGTCGTCGCCAACCTGGGCCGGCTGGACAGGCTCAGCCCGGCCAAGCTTGATCCTTTGATTAACGGCCTCAACCGCGCCGTCGGGAGGCTGGAGAATACCGCCGATGACATCAGCTATGAGTCATCTGTCGGCTACGGCGACGTCTTTGCGCTGCATGAGCTCTGGAAGGACCTGGGCTTCGACCGCGCCCTCAAACAGGCCCTGAGGTCCGGGCAGCGTGAGATCGACGCCGAGGCCCTGATACGTGTCATGGTATTCAACCGGCTCTGCGCGCCGGACTCGAAGTTGGGCTGCCTGCGCTGGCTGGAGACCGTGGCCATGCCGGCGATGCCGGAGACCGTGACCCATCAGCACCTGCTGCGGGCGATGGACGCGCTGATGGACCACGCGGAGGTCGTGGAGATCGAGCTGGCGCGGCAGATCCGTCCGCTCGTCGATCGCGAGTTGACCGTCGTCTTCTACGACCTGACCACCGTGCGCATCCATGGCGACGGGGAAGTGGACGACGACCTGCGGGCCTTCGGTATGAACAAAGAGACGGGCGGTATCGCCCGGCAGTTCGTGCTCGGCGTGGTGCAGACTGCCGAGGGCCTGCCACTCCTGCACACCGTCCATCCCGGCAATGTGGCTGAGACCAAAACCCTGCAGGCGATGCTGCAGACCGTGCTGCAGCGCTTCCCTGTACAGCGCGTGGTGCTGGTCGCCGACCGTGGCCTCCTGAGCCTCGAGAACATCGGCGAGCTGACCACCCTGGCCGACCAGGGCGAGCGCAAACTCGAGTTCATCCTGGCCGTCCCCGCCCGCCGCTACAGCGAGCTGGTCGAAACCTTCCAGGGGCTTGCCTTCTCCGACGATGGCCTGGCCGAAGCGACCTTCGCCGGCCACCGCCTGATCGTCGCCCATGATCCCGAGCGGGCGGCTCTGCAATCGGCGCGGCGACGCGAGCGGATCGCCGAATTGGAGGCCATGGCCGAGAAGATGGTCGGCAGGCTCGACGGCCAAGACGAAGGAATGACAACCCGCGGCCGCCGGGCCTCCGATCGCGGCGCCTACAGTCGCTTCAGCCGCGCCGTTGCCGAGGCGGAGCTCACCCGCTTCCTCAAGGCCGACTTCACCGCCGATCGCTTCTCCTGGTCGTTCGAGGAGGCGGCCCTCGCCGAGGCCGAACTCTTTGATGGCAAGCTGGCGCTCCTGACCAACGTCCCAGATCTCGCCCCTGCCGAGGCGATCAGGCGCTACCGGGCGCTCGCCGATATCGAGCGTGGCTTCCGAGTACTGAAGTCGGACATCGAGATCGCCCCGGTTCATCACCGCCTGCCGGACCGCATCCGCGCCCACGCCCTGATCTGCTTTCTGGCTCTCGTGCTCTACCGCGTCATGCGCATGCGGCTGAAGGCCAAAGGCCACAGCGCCAGTCCGCGCACCGCCCTCGACCTGCTCGCCCGAATCCAGAAGCACACCGCTCATGCCGGAACCCGCACCCTGCAGGGCATCAGCCGTACCACACCGGAACAACTGGAACTCTTCGACGCCCTGAGCCTGCCAAAACCCGCCTGACCCCGCCGTGTTGTACCATTTTTGGCTATCTGGACTCAACAATATCAAACACTTACGCGATTAACTGATGAAGTTGGGCAACCTACATTCCCCAAGTAAATCGCTGATTTCGCTGTCATGATTTCGATATTTCGCATATAAATCATGGCGTTGAAGGCTGTGAGGGGCTTGTTTCATGGATCACCCAGAGGGTGCGAGCTCGGAGCGGGGTGACCGGGTCGATTTTGACCGCCGTGTGGCGCTCAGGGCAATCGCATATGACTCATGCTGCCGCTAAGCCATTGATAACGCTTCGGAGGAAATCGTTGTCCCAGCCTGCTCGCTTGAGCTTGATGGAGAGAGAACCCTTCGACGTGTTCCTGCGCATGACATCGAGGGCGCGGCGGCGCAGGATGGCGATGTTGCCCGGGCCGTTATCCTTCCGGTTGCGTGCGGCATCTTCGCGGAACGACACGTCGAGCTGCCAGTGCAGGCTGTTCTCGATGGCCCAGTGGGCGCGTACGGTCGCGAGCAGGACCTCCGGCGTCGGCACCCAAGACAGGGCGAAGTAGTTCATCCTGAACAAGTCGGAAGTGTTTGATTTTACGTGAGGAGTTTGTTACTCTTCTCGCGGGGAGCTTGCAGGGTTTTGTATGATCTGGGTCGAAACCTGCGTCGACATGGTATTGCCGATCACCGTCCAGCGGATCCGATTGGGCGCGGGCATCAAAGTGACGATTCAGCGCAACAGATGGCACCATACGCCAAACATGCTCAGCGCAAACGAAGTCGCCGCAACTCTCGGCATCCCCGTCAACTGGCTTTATGTGCAAATCCGCAAAGGCCACCTGCGGATCGATCGCCAGTCAACCGGGGCTCACCTGTTTCCCAATTCTCCGCATACACTGGATGCGGTCCAAAGCCTCAGGAATCACACCGTCTCCAGCATCGATCTCAGAATCAATCAGCCTGACAAGGAGGGGCATCAACATGGGTAGTCGTCCATGCCCGACAGTTGCGCAAAATCGGCGGTCCAGGCCACCCGGCCCGCCGCAGCGACCTCGGCCAGATCCGCCTCGGACACCGCCTCGATATAGCTTTCGCCCGCCGCCAGCCGGGTGATCTTGCCCGGGTCGATATCGAACCCGGTCACGGTCAGGCCGCCCTTCGCGGCGGTCACCGCCAGCGGCAGGCCGACATACCCAAGGCCGATGATGCCGACCCGGGCAGACTTTTCCCCGATGCGGGTCAGCAGGCGGTCGAAGGGAGAGGCACTGTCATGCGGCATCGGAGGCTCAATCCTGTTTGGGGCGCGTGTCGGTCAGAAAGGCACGCAAGGCATCGGTGAAGGCGGTATCGGCCAGCGGGGCAATCCGCTCTCCGGCCGGGTCGGCCAGATGGGCGATGGCATGGTCCAGCACGGCGGGCAGTTCGGTCTCATCGGCGGCGACATGGATGCCGGGGCGGCGTCCCAGCCGTTGAACGGTGGTGAACTGATGGTCATTGCGGGTTTCGCGCAGATGGCCACGGCGGGGCATGATGACGATCGGCTTGCCCAGATGCAGCGCGGTCAGGATCGACCCCATGCCGGCATGCGACACCAGAAGATCGGCCCGCGCCACCTGATCGGCATAGTCTGCGGGCGACAGGCGCGAGACCCAGCGGAAATGCTGCGGCACATAACCGCCGGGGCGCGGCGCGGTGACCTGGCCGAACACCTCTTCCTGCCTGCCGGTCGCAAGGCACCAGGCGTCGACCGCCCGCACCCGCCGGTCAAAGGGCTCATGCGCGCCGATGGTGAGAAAGATCACAGCACCGACCCCATGTATTGCGGCCCGCCCTCGCGCGCCAGATGCGGCCATTGTGTAAGCCACAGATCGGCATGGCGGCCCACCTTGCGCCCCGACAGCGACATCTCCTCGGCATTGGCCATGCTGTCGATCCAGACGGTGCGCGCGCCCAGCATCTTGCCCAGACGCAGCGCGAAATAGCCCGGCGCCGCCCCGGTGGTGATGACCCGGTCAGGGCGCAGGCGCAGCATGATCCAAGCCAGCTGGAAGAGCTGCACCAGAAGCTTGCGCTTCTGCCAGCGGTTTCCTTCCTGCACCACATGAAGGCCAGGCTCCGGCTCGCCCGCGGCCAGGGCCTGGGCGCGCAGGACCGGGGCGATGTCGGGGTCGGTGGTGACATAGGTCACGTCCAGCCCTTCCCAAGCCCGGCGCAGGCGCATCAGCTGCACCCAATGCCCCCCGGCGGAAGCGATGGCCAGCACACGGATGGGGCGGGTCATGGGATCAGGCCTCCCGGACAGGGGCGGCCAGAAGCGCGCCGAAGGGCAGAAGGGAAAACTGCTTTTCCGCGGCAAAGGCGATGATCGCCTCGGTCAGGCGCAGCACATGGTCGGGGTGGCCCGCGGGGTTCGGGCTGCGCGGCGGGGCATCGCAGTCATGCATCAGCACGACACCGCCCCCCTGCGCCTCGATCCGGGCCAGCACCTCGGCAACGGGGCGGGGGCTCTCCCAGCTGTCGCGGCAGTCCACCGTCCAGAAGGCAAAGGTCAGGCGGTTTTGCCAGCCATGAAGCCGCGTGGCCAGCGTGGCTTTGCCGAAGGGCGGGCGGAACAGGGCCGAGGGGGCCCCAAGCCGCGCCAGGGTTTCACGCCCGGCCCGGATGTCACGAACCGGCGCGAGGGGCGCGGTCTTCCAGGCGTTCAGGTGGGTCTGGGTATGGCTGCCGATCTCTTGCCCGGCGGCCTGCAGCGCCTGAACGATCTGCGGCTGCCCGGCCGCGCGCGCGCCGATCATGAAGAAGGTCGCCCGCACCCCGTGGCGGGCCAGAAGATCGGCCAGGGCCGGGCTGAGCCGCGGGCCGGGACCGTCATCATAGGTCAGCACGATGGCACGCCGGGCGGCACAAAGGCGGTGCAGATGCCGGACGGCACGGCGACGCAAGAGCCAGGGCAGGACGAACCAGGCCGCGAAAGCGCCCCCGACCCCCACAGCGATGGCAACAGCCCAGCTCATGCGCCGAAAATTCCTTGTTTCAATCCCGTCACAAATGATCAGAGGGTGGCGCCCCCCGGCAGTCTCCGCTCAAGATGGCGCCGCCCTGCGCCACGTTACCCGGCAAATTCCTACAGTAATCCAAGTTTTGTATAAAAGGCACTCGAGGTCATTGCCAGATTGAACACGCATCAGAACACTTTGTTTCCAAAGGCCGCAAACAGCGCACCACCTCTGGCATCCTGTCGAGATGCCGCCGCACAGGCGTCGGGCGTGCCGGATCGGGCCAGGGTTGCCCTCTGCCCCGATCCGGCCGGAAAGATGCGGACCGCCAGGGTCTGGCGGGTCAGTCGATCACCTGGAACCTGTAGGCCGACAGCTCAAGCCCGATGCCGATATCGGCCAGCCGGACCGCGGCAACCGCGCCGTTGCCATCGGCATCATAGAACAGATCGCCCGTGGTCGGATCGTAAAGCACCCGGTGATCGGCCCCAAGATCGCCGCTGAAGCGCGGATTTGTCTGCGCAAGGAAGGCCGCTGGGTCGAGCGCGCCCAGGGCGCCCAGCCCCGCCATGGCAGCGCGCGACAGCCAGATCAGGTCCGTGCCGGGGTCAAGATCGGTGATCGTGTCGGCATTGGCTTCGCCGGGCGTGGCGTTGAACACAAAGACATCGGCCCCCGCACCACCCGTCAGGCTGTCGGCGCCGGCTCCGCCCGCCAGGCTGTCGGCCCCAAGGCCCCCGTCCAGCGTGTCATTGCCGGCCCCGCCGGCCAGGCTGTCATTGCCCTGCCCCGCCTCGATCGCCGAGGCCGCGCTGGCATGGCCGATCAGGGTCAGATCCTCGGTCTGGTTGCCCAGATCGACGGTCAGCCCCCCGACCCCGAGCACAACCGTCTCGATCCCGACGATCTGGGCATCCGCGGCCGCGACAAAATCCGACAAAAGACGCAAGGCATCGGCATCCGCGCCGCCATCGATCAGATCATCGGCCGCATCGGCGATCAGCGTATCGGCCCCCGCACCGCCCGAGAGGGAATCGTTGCCGGCACCCCCCTCGATCAGGTCATTGCCATCCCCGCCCGACAGGGTGTCCTTGCCAAGCCCCCCCGACAGGATATTGCCGCCGCCATCGCCGGTCAGCCGGTCATCGAAGGCCGATCCGACAAGCCCTTCGAAGCCGGAAAACCGGTCGGTTCCCGCCCCGCCGGTGTCTTGCAGGCCAAGGACCAGCGTGACGCTGACCGCCGCACCGGCCCCGGCATAGGACCGCGTGTCG
>JALQYS010000121.1 GCA_023254015.1 Paracoccaceae bacterium | reverse complement strand
TTTGACCGTATGGGCGATCACCGCCAGCGCCTCGTCCTCGTCCAGGGTGGCCGCCTCGCCGGTGGTGCCCACCGCGACAAGCCCGGTGATGCCCGCCTCAAGCTGGCGGTCGATCAAGCGGTCATAGGCCCCCCAGTCAATGCTGCCTGTCTCGGTAAAGGGGGTGACAAGGGCGGTGAAAACACCGTTGAAACGGGTCAGATCGGTCATTTCAGATCCTTTCAGGAAAGTTCCGGGGCAGAGAGAGGCCGGGGGGCCACCCGGCAGCACACCCAAGGGGAGGCGGGGGGGCCCATCAGTCGATCACCACCCGCGGCTCTGACATTTCCCGCATGGCGATCCGCACGCCCTCGCGCCCCAGACCCGAGCGTTTGATCCCGCCAAAGGGCACATGTTCGGCCCGGAAATCGGGGCCTTCGTTCACCATGATGCCACCGACCTGCAAACCCCGCGTCAGGGTGCGGATCGCGGCATGGTCATTGCTGAAGATCCCGGCCTGAAGCCCATAGTCCGACCCGTTGATCTCGGCCATGGCGGTGTCCAGATCGGCAAAGGGCCGCAGCGCCAGAAGGCCCCATCGGAAGGTTTCTTCGTAGAACCACGCTAAGGAAGAACGAAGCCTGAACATGCTTGCTGCGTGGTGTTTCTGATGACCTTGTAAGCTGTTGATCTGCCTATGCCGAGATGTTTTGCGGCCTGGGTTACGGATTTTCCGGCACCGACGAGATCTTGGAGGGCTGAGATTGTCTCTGGTGGCAATGTCGGTCGTCCAGGGTTGCGACCATGCTTTCGGGCGTTGATCAGGCCATCTTTGGTGCGCTCTGAGATCAGGCGGCGCTCGAAATGCGCAATGGCCCCGAAGACATGGAATACGAGTTCTCCAGCGGCTGATGTCGTGTCGATCCGTTCCTCGAGGCTGACCAGGTTGATCTCCCTGGCCTTGAGGTTATCGACGATCTCCAGAAGCTCTTTAAGTGAGCGCCCCAAGCGATCGAGTCGGATGACAGTGAGGGTATCGTTGGGTCTGGCCTGATCAAGCAAGGCCGCCAGACCGGGCCGGTTGAACGTCTTGCCGGAGATCACGTCTTCGAACACGCGAATAGCGCCGTGTTGTAGCAGCCGGTCTTTCTGGCCGGACAGGTCTTGGTCGGCGGTTGAGACCCTTGCGTATCCGAGGATGTCGCCAGTGCGTGGCATGGGGTCTCCAAAACGGCCGTTTTGTGGCCTGACTTCATGTGATCGCTGTGATCCTGAATTGGCGCGGCAAATCTGTCTTTTTATTAGTCTCTATAATATTCGATGTCTTCAAACTTGCAACTACGTTTTGAGGACACTTTATGGCCCGCCGACTACTTTCTTCCCGCGCGCATGCAGACCTCTTCGTGGTGCCGACGGAACCTGATGCTTTGATCCGCCATTATCTGCTGAGCGGGGACGACATTGACCTGATCCGTACCCGACGTCGCGCCGAAAACCTCCTTGGTGTCGCGGTGCATATTTGTCTGCTCCGCTACCCGGGCTTCGGATGGAGTGACGGCATAATGCCGCCAGCGGAACTGATCGCTTGGCTTGCTGAACAACTTCAGGTGGAGGCCTGTGCTCTCGACGATTATGCCATCAGGCGGAATACGCGGCACGAACATCATGCCCTTGCGATGCGCCACTTGGGGGTTTCCCCTTTCGGACCTGAACATGTGCAGCAAGCGGAGGATATCGCCACGAGGGCAGCCTTTGCGACGGATCACGGAGTGAAGATTGTTGAGACGCTGGTTGCGGAGCTGCGCAAGCAGCATCTGGTGTTGCCGAGCGTGGACACGCTTGAGCGCCTTGCCCTGAAAGGGCGGGCACGCGCCCGGCGCGAGGCTGCCGCAGCGCTGTTTGATGCTCTCTCTCCGGATCAACGTGTCCAGTTGCAGGCGCTCTTGGTCAACGATCCATCTGTTGGGCAAACGCGGCTCACGTGGCTGCGTGGCTATCCGCATTCCGCCAGCCCGGCCAACATGACTGCGCTTCTGGATCGCTTGAAATATCTGCGATCGCTGAACTTGCCGCCAAACCTTGGGCACGGCCTCCACCCTGACCGGCTGCTCAAGTTCGCGCGCGAGGGCGCTGTGGCTCCTGTGAGCTTGCTGAACGATTTTGGTGAACGGCGGCAGATCGCTACGGTCGCGGCGCAGATGGCGGATTTACCGGACGCCGTGGGC
>JALQYS010000103.1 GCA_023254015.1 Paracoccaceae bacterium | reverse complement strand
CCCAAGGATCGCCAGCGTCACGATGGGCCATGGCGTCTCGATCATCAGCTTTTCGGATTGGATGAGGAAGAATTTCAGCGGCGCGAAAAGTGTTTCGATCCCGTCTCCATAGGCGCGGGTGAATGATCGAAAACTTTCGTCGATCGCCTTTTTAAGCCCGCGCAGGACATCATCTTCCATATGCGGAAACTCGAAGAACCAGTCCATCGGATCATCCCCCGGCTATGCCTGCTGTCGGTTGCAGGTCGTAAACTTTCAGAAAGCCCGTGGCGCTTCGAAAGCACCACGGGCAGCGGTTATCAGAGCGAGGCTTTGATCTTCTCGGCGGCTTCCGGGCTGACCCACTGGGTCCAGACGTCCGGGTTCTGCTTCAGGAATTCGATTGCGCCTTCTTCACCCGTGGCCTGATTGTCGGTCATCCATGCCATCAGGGCGCCGACGGTCTGGTTGCTCCAGGCGCGCTTGTTCAGATAGTCCATCACCTCTGCACCCGCGCGCTCGGAAAAGCTGGTCGAGACGAGGGTGTAGACCCGGTCAGTCGGCCATGCAGCCGGCTTCGGATCGGCGCAGCCTTCGACCGTGATGCACTTGGACCACATGTCAGGATCCTGTTCGACACCCCAGTCCAGCATGACCATGGGGTATTTGCCCAGCACGGCGGTCGGAGCCCAGTAAAAGCCAAGCCATGCCGACTGCGTCTCGTAGGCCTTCGCGATGGAGGCGTCGAGACCAGCGGCCGAGCCGCTGTCAACCAGGGTAAAGCCCGCAGCCTCGGCGCCGTAGGCCTTGAACAGGTTCGACGTGATGACGGTGGCACCCCAGCCTTGCGGGCCGTTGTAGATGGCGCCTTTTGTCTCGTCTTCCGGAGCAGGGAACAGTTCCGGATGCTTCAGCGCGTCCTGGACGGTTTTGATTTCGGGATGGGCGTCGGCAAAATGCTTGGGGATCCACCAGCCGTTCACGCCGCCATCCGGCAAGACGTTTGCCGCCTGAATGAGCTTGCCATCTTCGACGCCCTTCTTCACCACGTCGGGCAAAAGGTCGATCCACGCTTCGGGTGCAATGTCCGGCTCGCCCTTTTCCGCCATCGAGGTGATGGTCGGCACGGTGTCGCCGATGGTGATCTCGGCGTCGCAGCCATAACCTGCTGACAGGATGATCTTGTCGACGTTCGAAAGGACTTCCGCACTTTGCCAGTTCATGCTGGCGATGGTCACCGATCCACAGTCTTGCGCGCTGGCCATGGAGGCGAGCGAAACAAGGCTGAGCGAAAGACAGGTGGAAGCGAGGAGCGTTTTCATTTTCTTTCCCTGTTGTTGGGCGGCAGTCATGGACGGGACGGATGCGCCGCAAACATCTGTCCCAATGGGTCAGCTGCTGTCGGTTTCAGGCCGCAGGACGTGGCGCCGGTCACGCATTGGCAGCCTCCGGCAGATCAAGCGAAACACCGTGCCGCGAGTAAAAGCGCATCATCTCGCGCGGCTCGGGTTCGACGCCGGTGTAGACCTGGACGTATTCGCTCATCCGGCTCATCCGCAAGACAATGTCCTCTTTGGTCTGCATCGAGATGTAGCCGATCTGGACGAGGTAGATCGTCCGGGCACGCACGGCCGCTGCTGCGGGTGTCCGACCAAAGCGTTCGAACATCGCGGTCAGTGCGGCGATGCGCGCGGTATCGGCCTCCTGAACCTCTGCAAGGATCTTGTCGGATTGCAGGGCCCAGCTTCGGATCGCGAATTCGAATCGTGAGTCAAAGAGGGATTGATCGAACCAGCAGTCACAGACGTTCAGAATGGCTTCGGCCAGACTGTCGGCATAGGCATTCGCGCGCTTGATGATGTTGCCGGTGTTCTTTTCACGCCACTGTCCAAGCAAGGCTTCCAGCAGCTCGTCTCGATCCTTGAAGAACCAGTAAAAGCTGGCACGAGACAGGTTCAGGTTCTTGGCAAGAACCTGAATCTTAACGTTTTCCACCCCGCCATCCAAAAGCGCGTCCTGGGCGGCCTGTAGCCAAAGCTCAGTCGATCCGCGCGCTCCAGATTCGATTTGTGGGTCAGTTGTCATAGGGGGTCTCCTAGCAAGTTGTAGACATCAAGGCAATGATTTTAGTCACTACAGACTATTATCCAGACACCAGTGTTTATTAGATTGACGAAAGTGTCTTCGATCCGATACGTCAACCGTGACTGTGTTCTATCCCGGAGCCACCACTGTGTCGAACGACCCGCTGCTTCAGCCCTTCAAACTCAAGCACTTGACGCTGCGGAATCGGCTGATGGTGTCATCCCACGAACCCGCCTACCCCGAGGACGGGATGCCCAAGGGCCGTTACCGCGCCTACCATGTGGAGCGGGCCAAGGCCGGAATCGCGCTGACAATGACCGCGGGCTCTTGCGCCGTGTCCAAGGACAGCCCGCCTGTCTTCAACAACATCCTCGCCTACAAGGACGAAGTGGTGGGCTGGATGAAACAGCTCGTCGATGAGTGCCACGACCACGGCGCTGCCGTGATGATCCAGTTGACCCACCTTGGCCGCCGGACCCGCTGGGACAAGGGCGACTGGCTGCCCGTTGCCGCCCCCACGATGGAGCGTGAGCCGTCGCACCGTGCCTTTCCGAAGCTGATCGAAAAATGGGACATCGACCGGATCAAACGCGACTTTGCCGATGCGGCCGAGCGGATGAAGGCCGCGGGCGTGGACGGGATCGACTTTGAATCCTTCGGTCACCTGCTGTCGCAGTTCTGGTCGCCGATGAGCAACCATCTGGACAACGAATATGGCGGCAACCTTGAAAACCGCATGCGCTTCTCACTCGAAGTGCTGGGCGCGGTGCGGGAACGTGTCGGCAAGGACTTCATCCTTGGCATCCGCTATGTCGCCGACGAGGATACGCCCGAAGGCTATGACAAGTCCGAAGGCATGGAGATCTCGAAGCGCCTGAAGGAGTCGGGCCTGATCGACTTCCTCAACGTGACCAAGGGCCATATCGAAACCGACGCCGGCCTGACCGACAACATCCCGATCATGGGCATGGCCTCGGCCCCCTTCCTTGACCTTGCGGGCGAAGTGCGCGCCGCGACCCGCTTTCCCGTCTTTCATGCGACCCGCATCCAGGATGTGGCAACGGCCCGCCATGCGATTGCGGCGGGCAAGGTCGACATGATCGGGATGACCCGCGCCCACATGGCCGATCCGCAGATCATTCGGAAGATCCTTGAAAAGCGCGAGGATGACATCCGCCCCTGCGTCGGTGCCAACTACTGCCTCGACCGCATCTATCAGGGCGGCATGGCACTTTGCATGCACAACGCGGCAACGGGTCGGGAAGAGACGATGCCGCACGACATCCCCAAGGCGGCGCTGCGGAAAAAGGTCGTGATCGTCGGCGCGGGACCTGCCGGCCTTGAGGCGGCCCGCGTCGCGGGCGAGCGTGGCCATCAGGTCATCCTGCACGAAGCAGCCCCCGAAGCCGGCGGCCAATTGCGCCTGACGGCCCAAAGCAAGCGCCGCCGCGAGATGATCGGCGTGTCCGATTGGCGCGTGGCACAATGTGAAAAGCTTGGCGTCGAGATCCGCTACAACAGCTTTGCCGATGCCGATGCGATCCTTGCCGACAATCCCGACGTCGTCATCATCGCGACCGGAGGCTTGCCCCACACCGAGGTGCTGAAGGCCGGGAACGATCTGGTGACGTCCACATGGGACATCATCTCGGGTGATGTGAAGCCGGGATCGGACGTGCTGATCTATGACGATGCGGGGGACCATGCGGGACTGCAGGCCGCCGAAGTCATCGCCGCCTCGGGCGCCAAGCTTGAGATCATGACCCGCGACCGCGCCTTTGCGCCGGAAGTGATGGCGATGAACCTTGTTCCCTACATGCGCGCGCTGCAGAAGCGGGACGTGAAGTTCACCGTTACCTATGTGCTGGAGGCCGTT
>JALQYS010000396.1 GCA_023254015.1 Paracoccaceae bacterium | reverse complement strand
TTGCTTTTGAAAACAATGACCGTCCGGGCGTGATGCTTGCTGGCGCGCTGCGGGCCTATGCCAACCGCTGGGGTGTCGCCGCGGGCGAGCGTGTGGCGGTCTTTACCAACAACGACGACGGTTTGCGCACGGCACGCGATTTGCAAGCCAAGGGCGTGGACGTGGCGGCCGTCATCGACAGCCGCACTGGTGGCGCGCTTCTTGCCGGCATCCGGCATCTGCAAGGCGCGCAAGTCGTGGATTCCTCGGGCCGTCTGGGGCTGAAATCCATTACGGTGCGTCTGGCCAATGGCCGAACCGAAACCATTGCCTGCACGGCGCTTGGGGTGTCGGGCGGATGGAACCCGAACGTCAACATCACTTCGCACCACCGCTCTCGCCCCGAATGGCGCGCGGATATCGCGGCCTTCGTGCCGGGCGCGGGCGGGCCTGCGAACCTGACCGCAGCAGGCGCCGCCTCGGGCGCCCTGTCGACCCATGGCGCGCTGGCGACGGGTCAGGCCCAGGCCCTGGCCGCGCTGGAAAGCCTTGGCCTGTCGGCCAAAGCCGCCGACCTGCCCAAGGCCGAGGATGCACCGGTTGCCATCAGCCCGCTGTGGTATGTGCATGAGGGCAAGGGCCGTGCCTGGATCGACCAGCAGAACGACGTCACCGTCAAGGACGTCAAGCTGGCGCACAAGGAGAACTTCACCTCGGTCGAACATCTGAAGCGTTACACCACGCTGGGCATGGCGACCGATCAGGGCAAGACCAGCAACGTGCTGGGTCTGGCGGTGATGGCCGAACTGACGGGGCAATCCATCCCCGCCACCGGCACCACCATCTACCGCCCGCCCTATACGCCGGTGGCCATGGGCACGCTGGCCGGGCGGTCGCGCGGCAAAGAGTTCAAACCCTTCCGCCTGACCCCCAGCCACAAATGGGCCAGCGAACAGGGCGCCGTCTTTGTCGAGGTCGGCAACTGGCTGCGCACCCAGTGGGTGCCGAAAGCTGGCGAGACGACCTGGCGGCAAAGCGTGGACCGCGAAGTTCTGGCAACCCGCAAATCGGTTGGCATCTGCGACGTGACCACGCTGGGCAAGATCGACATTCAGGGCACCGATGCCGGCGCCTTCCTGGACAAGGTCTATGCCAACACCTTCTCGACCCTGGGCGTCGGCAAGTGCCGCTATGGCCTGATGCTGCGCGAGGATGGCATGGTGTTCGACGATGGCACCACGGCGCGGATGGGGCAGAACGAATTCGTGATGACCACCACCACGGCCAATGCGGTGACAGTGTTCCGGCATCTGGAATACTGCCGCCAATGCCTCTGGCCTGACATGGATGTGCAGATCATCTCGACCACCGAGGCCTGGGCGCAGTTCTCGGTCGCCGGTCCGAACGCACGCAAACTGCTGCAGAAGATCGTCGATCAGGACATCTCGGATGCCGCCTTCCCCTATATGGGCGCAGGCAACATCACCATCCAGGGCCTGCGGGGCCGGCTGTTCCGCATCTCGTTCTCGGGCGAGTTGGCTTATGAAATCGCCGTGCCGACACGCTATGGCGATGCCCTGATCCGCAAGCTGATGGAAGCCGGCCGCGAGTTTGATGCCATCGTCTACGGGACCGAAGCCTTGGGCGTCATGCGCATCGAAAAGGGCCACGTCGCCGGGGGCGAGCTGAACGGCCAGTCCACCGCGCTGAACATGGGCCTTGGCAAGATGGTGTCCAAGAAGAAGGACAGCATCGGCATGGTGCTGAGCCAGCGTGAGGGGATGAACCAGCCTAACGGCTATCGTCTGGTGGGCGTCAAGCCGGTTGATCCCAAGGCCACCATCTCGGCTGGCAGTCACTTCCTGGAAATCGGTGCGGCGCCAGTGGTCGAAAATGATGGTGGCTGGCTGACCTCCAAGGTCTACAGCCCGCATCTGGGCTGCGACATCGCGCTGGGCTATCTGAAAGCCGGCGACCAGAAGATCGGGCGCAAGATGCGCGCGGTGAACTTCCTGACTAAGACCGATACCGAGGTTGAAATCGTCAGCCCGCATTTCTTTGACCCAGAGGGAGAGCGTCTTCGTGGCTAATCAATGGAACGCCCTGACCGCCTTGGGGCATGACAAGGCGGAAACCGTGCAGATCGGTCCTTACCGGATTGTCGAGCGGTTCGACGTGGCCATCGCCTCGGTTGCGATGCGGCGGGGGCAGGAAGCGGCCTTTGCCGCAGCGGCCCAAGCGGCCGGGGTCCCGCTGCCCGGGCCTTCGGCCCATGCGGCCGGCGCGGTCTATTCCGCCTTCTGGACCACACCCGAAATGTGGTTCGTCGAAGCCGACTTTGCAGCGCACGAGGATATCGTCGCGCATCTGAAACCCGCCTTTGGCGAGACCGCCTCGATCACCGAGCAGACCGACGCTTGGGTGCGGTTCGATGTGTCGGGCGAGGGGCTGGTGGCGGTGTTCGAGCGGCTTTCGAACCTTGATCTGGCAACCTTGCCCGATGGTTTTGCCAGCCGCACGGTGATGGAGCATCTGGGGGTCTATATGGTCAGGCACTCGGCCGAACGCGTGTCGCTTTATGGCCCGCGGTCATCGGCGCAGGGGCTGCTGCACGCGCTGGAAGTGACCGCAAAATCCGTTCTTTGACCGAAAGATCAGGAACCACAGAGGGCCGGTGGCAACGCCGGCCCTTGTTTCATTCCGCGCGGCGGGGATAGGGGCGGCGGGTCACGGCATGAAGGCTGGGCCACTTGGCCCCAAGGCCTTTTAGCCGACGTCCTCGACCAGCAGCACCCCCTGCATCGCCTTGATCGCCCCCTTGATCTGCGGCGTCACCGGATAGGGCTTTGGCAGTGTGACATCAATCTCGCGGCCCGTCTCGTCGGGCAGGCACAGCGTGATCTGCGCACGGGTCTTGCCGTCAACCTTTTCCAGCAGACTGGCCAGCGAGGCCACCGTCTCCATCCGGTTCAGGTGAATGCGAATTGCCTGCGCCCCCGCCTGATCGGCCACGGCATCGATCGGTTGCACGGCATTGGCCAAAAGCTTGACCCCCTCACCATCGGGATCGGCCTTGACGGTCAGCACCACATTCTTGCCCGGCTCCAGCAGATCGCGCGCGGCCTCCAGCACATCGGAAAACACCGTGACCTCGTAAAGCCCAGTCGGGTCTGACAGGGACACAAAGGCAAAGCGGTTGCCCTTGGCCGACTTGCGTTCCTGACGGGCGGCGACCGAACCGGCAATCTTTTCGACGCAGGGGCCACGGACAAGGGCAAGCTGGGTCAGTTCGGCCAATGTGCGGACATTCTTGCGCTTCAGCGCCGACATGTAATCATCCAGCGGGTGGCCCGACAGATAGAAGCCCACGGCCTGATGTTCGTTGCCCAGCCGCTCCACCGGCAGCCAGTCGTCGCGGAAGGGCAGCCGCGGTTCGGGAATGTCGGCGCCGCTGTCACCAAACAGGCTGACCTGGGTCGAACCCTTGGCCTCATGGATCGCGGCGGAATAGGCCACCAGCCCATCCAGCGCCTCGAACACGCGGGCGCGGTTGGGGTCAAGCTGGTCAAACGCCCCTGCGCGGGCCAGCATTTCCAACGGGCGCTTGCCCACGCGTTTCAGGTCCACCCGGCGGGCAAAGTCGAACACCGTGGCAAAGGGCTTTTCGCGGCCATCAACCTGACGGGCCTCGACGATCATCTTCATCGCCTCGACGCCCACATTCTTCAGCGCGCCCAAGCCATAGACCACCGCCTGATCGCGCACCTTGAAGGTCGCATCCGAGGCATTGACGCAGGGCGCCACCACGGGAATGCCCAGCTTGTCCAGCTCGCGCTTGTAGACGGCAAGCTTGTCGGTCAGATGGATATCGCAGTTCATCACCCCGGACATGAATTCCACCGGGTGATTGGCCTTGAGCCAGGCCGTCTGATAGCTGACCACCGCATAGGCGGCGGCGTGGGATTTGTTGAAGCCGTAGTTGGCGAATTTTTCCAGAAGGTCGAACACCTCGCCCGATTTCTTGGCGTCGATGTTGTGGGTCTTCTTGCAGCCTTCGATGAACTTCGGCCGTTCCTTGGCCATCTCTTCGGCGATCTTCTTGCCCATCGCGCGGCGCAACAGGTCAGCCCCGCCAAGGCTGTATCCGCCCATGACCTGCGCGATCTGCATCACCTGTTCCTGATAGACGATGATGCCCTGGGTTTCCTTCAGGATATGGTCGATGGTCGGGTGGATGGATTCCAGCGGGCGCAGCCCGTGCTTGACCTCGCAATAGACCGGAATGTTCTCCATCGGGCCGGGGCGATAAAGCGCCACAAGCGCCACGATGTCCTCGATACAGGTGGGTTTCATGCGCCGCAGCGCGTCCATCATGCCCGAGCTTTCCACCTGGAACACGGCCACCGTCTTGGCGGCGGCGTAAAGGTCATAGGTGGCGGCATCGTCCAGCGGGATATGGCCGATATCATTTTCCGCGCCCGGTTTGGGCGCATAAAGCTGCCGGCCATCGGCGGCGATGTGCAAGGGCCGGCCCTGCCCCCGGATCTGGCGGATGGCATCCTGAATGACGGTCAGGGTTTTCAGACCCAGAAAGTCGAACTTCACCAGCCCGGCGGCCTCGACCCATTTCATGTTGAACTGGGTGGCCGGCATGTCGGAGCGGGGATCTTGATACAGGGGCACCAGCTCATCCAGCGGCCGGTCGCCGATCACCACCCCGGCGGCGTGGGTCGAGGCGTTGCGGTAAAGCCCCTCGATCTGTTCGGCATAGGTCAGAAGGCGGCCGACCACCTCTTCCTTGGCGGCCTCGCGCAGGCGGGGTTCATCGGCCAGCGCCTTGGTGATGGAAACCGGCTTCACCCCCTCGACCGGGATCATCTTGGACAGCCGGTCCACCTGACCATATGACATCTGCAGCACGCGCCCCACATCGCGCACCGCCGCCTTTGACAGAAGCGCGCCGAAGGTGATGATCTGGGCCACCTTCTCGCGGCCGTAATGCTCTTGCACATAGCGGATCACCTCTTCGCGGCGATCCATGCAGAAGTCGATGTCGAAGTCGGGCATCGACACCCGTTCGGGGTTCAGGAAGCGTTCGAACAGCAGCGCATAGCGCAAGGGGTCAAGGTCGGTGATGGTCAGCACATAGGCCACCAGACTGCCCGCGCCCGAGCCCCGGCCGGGCCCGACGGGGATGTCGTGCTGCTTGGCCCATTTGATGAAATCGGACACGATCAGGAAGTAACCAGGGAAGCCCATCTTCTCGATAATGTCGATTTCGAACTTCAGCCGCGCTTCATACTCTTCGCGCGGGGCGGCCAGTTCAATCACCGCAAGACGCTTTTCCAGCCCCTCCCAGGCCTGACGGCGCAGCTCTTCCACCTCGTCATCGGCAAAGCGCGGCAGGATCGGCTTGCGCTTGGACGCCATGAAGGCGCAGCGGCGGGCGATCTCGACGGTGTTCTCCAGCGCCTCGGGCAGGTCGGCAAAGAGCGCGCACATCTCGGCTTCGGATTTGAGATAATGTTGCGGCGTCAGGCGGCGGCGCGGCTCCTGCTGATCGACATAGGCCCCCTCGGCAATGCAGATCAGGGCGTCATGCGCCTCATACATCTCGGCCTTGGGAAAATAGACGTCGTTGGTCGCCACCAGCGGCAGGCCCATCTCATAGGCGAATTCGACATGGCCGCGTTCCGACCGCGCCTCGGCCTCGGGCAGCTTTCCGCCCTCGCCGGGGTGGCGCTGCAACTCGACATAAAGCCGGTTCGGATAGATGGCCGCCAGACGCTCCAACAGCGCGCGGGCCTTGGCCCCCTGACCGGCCGCCAGAAACCGGCCCAAGGGCCCGTCCGGCCCGCCGGTCAGGCAGATCAGCCCGGCGGAATACTGCGCCAATTCGTCCAGCGTGACCTGCGGCAACTGCCCGCCCTTGCCGATGTAAAGGCAAGAGTTCAGCTTCATCAGGTTCATGTAGCCCGCCTCGGACTGGGCCAAGAGCACGATGGGCGCGGGGTTGCGCGGCTTTTCGCCCGGCGCGGCGGGATCATGGGCCAGGCTGATCTGGCAACCGACGATGGGTTGCAGCCCGGCATCCTTGGCCAGAACCGAAAACTCCAGCGCGGCGAACATGTTGTTGGTGTCGGTGACCGCAATCGCCGGCATTTCCATGCCGACACAGGTCTTGACCAGTTTCTTCACCGGCACAGCGCCTTCCAGCAGCGAGTGTTCGGTGTGGACGCGCAAATGAATGAATCGAGGGGCTGCCATGGCCACAGCCTATCCGCGCTGCGCCCCGGGCGGAAGGGGCGGCGATTATCTGGTCGCGCTTGAAACTGCTTCCCGTCCGGAGCGAAAAATCAGGCTTGCCAGACTTCATCTCTGCATGGCTTCATGACAGGATAACAGAGGCAAAATGCCACATCGGGCGCATGATCCGCTTTACGCCGCATCGGGCGGACATGCACAAGGCCTGAACCGGGGAGAAGGCGGCGGGTTTGAAAATGTCGGAGATCGCGTTTCTGCTCAACGGAACGCCGGTCCGGGTGACGGGGGATGCCCCGACCCGGACGCTTCTTGATTTTCTGCGTGACACCAAGGGACTGACGGGCACCAAGGAGGGCTGCAACGAAGGCGATTGCGGGGCCTGCACGGTGATGGTGACCGATGAGGCCGGAAGTCGCGCGCTGAACGCCTGCATCCTGTTCCTGCCGCAGTTGCAGGGCAAGGCGGTGCGCACGGTCGAGGGGCTTTCCGGCCCGGGTGGCCAGATGCATCCGGTGCAAGAGGCGATGGTCACCCAGCACGGCAGCCAATGCGGCTTTTGCACGCCGGGGTTCTGTGTGTCGATGGCCGTGGGCCATCTGCAGGGCCGCACCGACCATGACACGGTTCTTGCCGGCAATCTCTGCCGTTGCACCGGCTATGCGCCGATCATCCGCGCTGCCAAGGCGGCAGAATGCGCCCCGGTGCCCGAATGGATGACAACGGATGCCACGCGTGTCGCGGCCCAGGTTGCAGCCGAGGGGCGCGATGGGGGCGCCTCCCTTCCGCGCGACCTTGACCAGTTCGCAGCGTGGTATGCGGCCAACCCCGACGCCACGCTGATCGCGGGGGCGACCGATGTCGGCCTTTGGGTGACCAAGCAGCTGCGTGATCTGCCCAAGCCCACCTTCCTTGGCGGGATTGCCGAACTGAAGCGGATCGACCGGCAGGGCGACACCCTGCGCATCGGCGCTGGCGTGACGGTCGAGGCCCTGCGGCAGGCGATCGCCCCGCTGCATCCGTCCTTTGCCGAGATGTTGCGCCGCTATGCCAGCTTGCAGGTGCGCAATGCCGCCACCATCGGCGGCAACATTGCCAACGGCAGCCCCATTGGCGATGGCCCGCCTGCGCTGATCGCGCTGGGGGCCACCTTGCACCTGCGGCGCGGCGCGGCACGGCGCGAGATGCCGCTTGAGGACTTTTTCCTTGACTATCGCAAGCAGGAACGCCTTCCGGGCGAGTTTGTCGAGGCCGTGACGATCCCGGTCGAGGCCCCGGCCCTTCGGGTCTACAAACTGTCGAAAAGGTTCGATCAGGACATTTCTGCCGTCTGCGGCGCCTTTAACGTGATCGAAAAGGATGGAAAAGTGAAAGATGCGCGCATTGCCTTTGGCGGCATGGCGGGGATTCCCAAGCGCGCGGCTGCCACCGAGGCGGCACTGATCGGCAAGCCCTTGACGCTGGAGACAGTGGCCTTGGCCAAGGAGGCCATGGCACAGGACTTTACCCCGATGTCGGACATGCGGGCGACTGCGGGCTATCGGCTGACGGCAGCCCAGAACATGCTGACACGCTATGTCCACGACCTTGCCGGAACCCCGGTTTCGGTACTGGAGGTGACGCCATGACCATGGGCAAACCCCTGCCGCATGATAGCGCCCCGCTGCATGTCACAGGTCAGGCGCGCTATGCCGATGACCTGCCTTTGCCGGGCAATGCCCTGCATCTGGCCTTTGGGCTTTCGACCTGCGCCCACGGGGTGATTACCTCGATGGACCTTTCGGCGGTGCGGGCGGCGCCGGGGGTGGTGGCGGTGTTCTCGGCCGAGGATTGGCCCGAGATGCCCGATTGCAGCCCCTCGGTGCAGGACGAGCCGCTTCTGGCCGTAGGCCGGGTGCATTATGTCGGCCAGCCGGTGTTTCTGGTGGTGGCCGAAAGCCACCTTGCGGCGCGCAAGGCGGCGCGTCTCGGGCGGGTCAGCTATGACGAGCTGCCTGCCCTGCTGACGGTGGATGACGCGCTGGCGGCGAACAGCCGGTTCGAACAGGGGCCGGTGGTCTGGCAAAAGGGCGATGCGACCGGCGCAATCGCCCGGGCACCGAATGTGATCGAGGGCAGTTTCGAGGTCGGCGGGCAAGAGCATTTCTATCTGGAAGGTCAGATCGCCCTAGCCCACCCCACCGATGACGGCGGGGTGCAGGTGATCGCCTCGACCCAGCATCCGACCGAAATCCAGCACAAGGTCGCCCATGCCCTGCACCTGCCGATGAGCGCGGTAAAGGTGGAAACCCGGCGGATGGGCGGCGGTTTTGGCGGCAAGGAAAGCCAGGGCAACGCGCTGGGCATCGCCTGCGCCATGGCCGCACGCGCCACCGGCCGGCCCTGCAAGATGCGCTATGACCGCGACGATGACATGATGATCACCGGCAAGCGGCATGATCTGCGCATCCGCTATCGCGTCGGCCATGATGCCGAGGGGCGGATTCTGGGGGTGGAATTCACCCATCTCTTCCGCTGCGGTTGGTCGCAGGACCTGTCCTTGCCCGTGGCAGACCGCGCCATGCTGCATGCCGACAACTGCTATCACCTGCCCGACATCCGCATCGAAAGCCACCGCCTGCGCACCAACACCCAAAGCGCCACCGCCTATCGCGGCTTTGGCGGGCCGCAGGGGATTGTTGGCATCGAACGGGTGATCGACCATGTGGCGCATGCGGTGGGGCGCGAGCCGCTGGATGTGCGGCTGCTGAACTTCTACCGGTCGAACGGGGTGGGCGGCGCGGGCACGGGCCATCGCTTTGGCGCGGCACATTCGCCGGCAAATTCCCGGCCGCAGACCACGCCCTATCACATGGAGGTCGAGGATTTCATCGGCCACGAGCTGGTGGCAGAGTTGGAAAAAACCAGCAATTACCGGGCGCGCAAGGCCGAGATTGCCGGATGGAATAGCACAAATCCAATCTTGAAGCGCGGCATCGCCCTAGTGCCGATCAAGTTCGGAATTTCCTTCACGCTGACCTGGCTCAATCAGGCGGGGGCCTTGGTGCATGTCTATCAGGATGGCTCGGTCATGCTGAACCACGGCGGCACCGAGATGGGTCAGGGCCTGAACCAGAAGGTCGCGCAGGTGGTGGCCGGCGTCTTCGGGCTTGAGGCGGATGCGGTGCAGATCACCGCCACCGACACATCCAAAGTGCCAAACACCAGCGCCACGGCGGCCAGCTCGGGGTCGGATCTGAACGGCATGGCGGCGCGGGCGGCGGCGGAAACTATCCGCGCCCGGATGGCCGAGTTCATCGCCGACAAGCATCAGGCCAAGGCCGCATCGGTGCGGTTCGAGGATGGTTTGGTGAAGGTGGCGGGCGAGCATTACGCTTTTGCCCAGGTTGCGGCCTGGGCCTATCAGGCGCGCGTATCGCTGTCGTCGACGGGCTATTACGCCACGCCCAAGATCACGTGGGACCGGGTGAATGGCCGGGGTCGGCCTTTCCTCTATTTCGCCTATGGCGCTGCCGTGACCGAGGTGGTGATCGACACGCTGACAGGGGAAAACCGTATCCTGAGGGTGGACATCCTGCATGACACGGGCAACAGCCTTAACCCGGGTTTGGACATCGGGCAGGTGGAAGGGGCCTATGTGCAGGGCGCGGGCTGGCTGACAATCGAGGAGCTGGTCTGGGACGGCAAGGGGCGGCTGGCGACGCATGCGCCGTCCACCTACAAGATTCCCGCCTGTTCGGACCGTCCGCGCGTGTTCAACGTGGCCCTGTGGGGACGGCCCAACC
>JALQYS010000359.1 GCA_023254015.1 Paracoccaceae bacterium | reverse complement strand
CGTCAAGCCCCCTGAAGCCCTGTAAAATAAGAAAACCCTCTGGCGTTGCCGCCAGAGGGTGTTTTGGTCCACAAGCCCGCCGTTTGCGGCAGGTGCGGGGGCGGCGTTCAGCCCACGACGTTAAAATCAGGACCGTAGGGGTATTTGGTAATGTCTTCGTTGCCATCCTCGGTGATGATCAGGATGTCATGTTCGCGATAGCCACCTGCGCCCGGTTGGCCTTCCGGAATCGTCAGCATCGGCTCCATCGAGATGACCATGCCCGGCTCCAGCACCGTGTCGATATCCTCGCGCAACTCCAGACCAGCCTCGCGACCGTAGTAGTGCGACAGAACCCCGAACGAGTGGCCAGAGCCGAAGGTGCGGTATTGCAGCACCTGATGCTCTTCGAAGAAAGTGTTCAGCTTGTGCGTCACCTCGGCGCAGGAAACGCCGGGCTTCAGCAGGCTGATGCCATATTCATGGGCGGCGACGTTGATATCCCAGATGCGGCGGCTGGCGGCATCACATTCCTTGACGAACATGGTGCGTTCCAGCGCGGTATAATAGCCCGAGATCATCGGGAAGGTGTTCAACGACAGGATATCGCCGCGCTGCAATTTGCGCGCCGTCACCGGGTTATGTGCGCCGTCGGTGTTGATCCCCGACTGGAACCAAACCCAAGTGTCGCGGTATTCGGCATCGGGGAAACGCTTGGCGATTTCCAATTCCATCGCGTCGCGGCCGGCCATGGCGATATCAATCTCGCGCGCGCCTTCCTTGACCGCCTCGCGGATGGCGAAACCGCCCACGTCGGCCACATTCGCGCCGTGGCGGATCAGCTCGATTTCGGCAGCCGATTTGTGCATGCGCTGCTGCATGACCGCGACCGAGATATCGACGCCCTTCTTCGGCTTCAGGAAGGCGTTCAGCTTTTCGGATTGCACCAGCGTCAGGTGGTCGGCCTCGCAGCCGATGACCTTGCCCTCGCCCGTCACCGACAGAACCGCACGCCAGTAGTTGTCACGCTGCCAGTCGGTATAGGTGATGCTGTCACCATGGCTGCGGCGCCAGGGTTGCGCGGCATCGATGCCGGCCGAGATGGTCACGCATTCGGTGCGGGTGACGACCAGACCGTAGGGGCGACCGAACGAGCAGTAGAGGAAGCCCGAGTAATAGGCGATGGAGTGCATCGAGGTGAAGACGCAGGCATCGACGCCATGCACCTCCATGATCTCGCGCAGGCCGGCGAGACGGGCGTCATATTCGCTGGTGGCAAAGGGCAGAACCCGGTCGCCTTGGTGGAAACGGTATTGCTGGGGACGTTCGATCGGCATGTTCAGACCTCATCATAGGGGTCCGATGCGGACCCCGAAAGGTCCCGGCGTACAGGACGGCAAGAGCACTTTGCGGGGCGACGCCATCGCCCCGGCTCACGCGCGAAAATGCCAGACTCCCGGCCACAATGCAAGCCGGACATGACGTCCACGCATCCTGACTGCACCATATTGCCGCCAAAGGGGCGTCCGGTTTCCTTATCATGTCCGGCGCACAGCTGGCCATGGGCGGGCAGCACCATGAATTCCCTGGCGCGGGCACGGCGCAACCCGGGATCAATCTGAACCTGCCCCGGTTTTGTTCCGGTCTTTTGAGAGCGACAGTCGCCATCAAGGAGACTGGATATGCCAGCGATACACGCGCCGCGACTTCAAGCGGGATGCGGTGCGCATCGTGCTCACCCGTGGCCTGACACGGCGTCAGGTTGCGGCTGATTTTGGGATCGGGCTTTCGACGCTCGGCAAGTGGGTTCGGAGGAAGCCAAGGTGCCTGCGCAGGATGCTGGCCGTCTCGCGCGGGAACGAACGGCTGCGCAAAGCGAACCGCATTCTCCGGGTTTGAGCCGGAAAAAGAAAACAGTCTGGGGGATCGTTTTACCGGCGATTGAGTATAATGTTGAATGTCGCGGCACCCTGACCCGCAGCCATCTGTGCCGCCTGCCGGGCGTGTCAGAGCGTAGGCCTCATACCTGAAAGCACAGGCCCCCGTCACATCGCCAACGCCACGACATGTCGAGGGCATGCACGCCATCGGTCCGAGTGAACGCCCGAGGCCTTGGCCCATATCCGCGATCAGCACCGCCTGAGCCCATGCAGCTACGGCGAACCACGGATGACCGAGGCGCTGAACGAGCTGGGCATCCGCCTCGGCCAGCCATTGTCCGGCAGCAGTTTGCCCGCAAACCGCGAGAGGGGCCGGGTGGGCCGTTTGATGCGCCAGAATGGCATCCAGGTCATTCGCGGTGCGGTGCTTTCAAGCGCAGCACCGACAGCGACCATGCGTTCAACATCGCGCCGGATCTCTTGCAGCAAGACTTCGCCGCGAGTGGGCCGAACCAGAAGTGGCTTTTCGGCGATGCAAGCACCGCCTGCCGGCCAACAGCCAGGCGACATCACCTTCGCCATTGTCACGCGGGAGCCATCCACACTCGTCCGGCGGCGTAACTGGCAAACCCGCCGCGAGGTCGAGGTCGCCCTCTTCCCCTTTCATGGTTTGCAGGCAAACCATTGCCGGGCAACGGAATACATCAACGGATACTACAGCCCGCGCCGATGCAGGTCCACGGAGCCTGCGACCGCGCGTCCTGGTGCCTGACGACGAGCGGTCGCAGACCGACGAGGAGGTGTGGGCGAGGAGGCATGGGCGGGGTGCCTGTCTATCCCGCAAGTTCCTCCAGACCTTGCAGACACCAGGCAGCCACCGTCTCTTCCGTTGCGGGCAGGGCATCGGACAGCCCGCCGGCAAAGTCCAGATAGAGCGGCAGGTTCAGCCCGTTCACCCCGACCAGCACCGGCAGGCCGCGCGCCAGCGCGTCCGAGATGACGGGAACAAGGCCGCGGCCTTCGGATTCGGCCTTGCCGAACTTGTTCACGATCAGCAGGTCGGCCCCGTCCAGCCGCCGGGCCACCTCGGCCACGGTCTGCTCCAGCGCGCCGTGATCCAGCATGCAGCCCCGCGCCGCCGCGCCGCGATCCTCGCTGATGCGGTAGACCGGGCCATCGGGCAGAACCCGCAGGTCCATGTCACAGCGGGTGCGGTCGGCGCGGGCGGTGTTGGATTGCACCGTTCCGGCCAGCCGCACACCGGCCATTTCCAGCCGGGCCGCGACGGCGGCAAGAAAGCGGTCGGTTTCACCGCGCCCGGCGATGCTGATATGGGCCAGTCTCATGCCACATCCTCCGCGCCTTCGGCGACATAGCGCCCCGACTTGCCGCCCTCTTTGCTCAGCAGCCGGATCCCGTCGATCACCATGGATTTTTCGGCCGCCTTGAGCATGTCATAGACCGTCAGCGCCGCGACCGAGGCCGCCGTCAGCGCCTCCATCTCGACCCCGGTGGTGCCGGCGGTGCGGACCGTGGCGCGCAGGCGGATGCCGGGCAGCGCAGGGTCGGGCGTCAGGTCGATCGCGGCACGGGTCAGGGGCAGCGGGTGGCACAGCGGAATAAGGTCGGCGGTGCGCTTGGCCGCCATGATCCCGGCCAGCCGGGCGACGCCCAGCACATCGCCCTTGCCCGCCCGGCCCTGGGTGACGAGCGCAAGTGTTTCGGCCGACATGCGCACCACGGCCTCGGCCATGGCCGTGCGGTCGGTGACGGGCTTTTGCGACACATCGACCATATGGGCGCGGCCCTGGGCGTCAAAATGGGTCAGGGTCATGCAGAGTGTTCCTTGATCTGGCCGCAGACCGGACAATCGGCGCGGCGATGGACGGCAATCTCGCGGCTTTCCCCCCAAAGCACGTCCTGCATCAGCAGCCGCCCGCGCAGGCTGCGCCCGGCTGCGGCAAGAAGCTTGATCGCCTCGGCCGCCATCATCGACCCGATGATGCCGGGAAGCGCCCCCATGACGCCGGCGCTGGCGCAGTCAGGGGCCAGGCCTTCGGCCGGGATGGTGGGGAAGAGGCAGGCAAGGCAGGGGGCGCCACGGGCCGGGTCATAAAGGGTCAGTTGCCCTTCCCATTGGCTGATGGCGCCGGACAAGAGCGGCACCCCTTCGGCCACGCAAGCGGCATTCATGATGTGGCGGGTTGCCAGATTGTCGGTCGCGTCGATCACAAGATCATGGCCCGCTACATGGGCGCGGGCCGTGTCGGCCCCCAGCCGCGCCTGCACAGCCGTGACGGTGACGAAAGGGTTGATCCCGGCCAGCGCGATCCGGGCCGAGGCCACCTTGGCCATGCCCAGCCGATCCTGACTGTGGATCACCTGCCGCTGCAGGTTCGACAGCGACACCGTGTCGTCATCGACGACGGTCAGCTGCCCCACGCCTGCGGCGGCCAGATACATCAGAACCGGCGCGCCCAAGCCGCCCGCGCCCACAACCATCACGCGGGCCCGCTTCAGCCGGGCCTGCCCGGGCCCGCCGATTTCGCGCAATACTCAACCGCTTATCTTTACGGAATATCAAACAGTTAGGATTACTAATGGCAATTACTAAAGTATCTAACTCTGGTTTCAAATCGGGAATGACCAAATATGATTCATTTCTTGCTGGCAATTCTGCAT